>NZ_JBZCRY010000002.1:0-87235 GCF_058267675.1 Pseudarthrobacter sp. MOO14 | reverse complement strand
ACCTGAAAGAAGTCCCACTGACAGACGTGGAACGTAGGAAGTTTGAGTTGCGCCCCGGGGATATCCTGGCCTGCGAGGGTGGCGAGCCGGGACGCTGCGCGGTCTGGCAGCTTGAAAAGTCAGACATTGCGTACCAGAAGGCGCTCCATCGCATCCGCGTGCGAAACAAGAATGCTCTGGAGCCGAGGTTCCTCGCACTGATGCTCCAAGAAGGCATACAGTCAAACCGCTGGAATAGTCTGTTCACTGGCACGACGATCAAGCATTTGCCCCAGGAAAAGCTCAGGCGAATCACAGTCCCAATACCGCCGATTTCCACCCAGTTGTCCATAGTCGATGAAGTGGCAGACACCCAGCAACATATGGCCCGTTTGGCAAGGGCCACAGCAGAGGCAAGGGCACGTGGAATGGGGCTGCGTCAGGCGGTGCTCGCAGCTGCCTTCAGAGGGAAACTCACCGGTCGTCGAATCGATCAAGAAATCAGCGAGGAGCTAGCTGCGATCCCAGCCGGTCCCTCGGAGGCGATGGCAACCGCATGAGCATTCCAATTCCAAACGCTCCCGACAATGACTACCAACCAGTGCCTTTGGACCAACTCACTACATTAAATCGGGGAATTGTGCAATGAATGACGCCAGACGACTAGTCGACAAACTCTGGTCTTACTGCGACGTGCTGCGGGATGACGGCGTAGGGGTCATTGAGTACACCGAGCAGCTAACCTACCTGCTGTTCCTCAAAATGGCGCACGAGCGTGCGACCCGGACGCTCGCCCCTGTGCAAGTCGTACCTGACACATACTCCTGGCAGCGGCTGCTCGACGCTCAGGGAGACCAGCTCGAGCTCACCTACACCAAGATGCTTGTGGGCCTAGCTAGTGAGCCGGGAGTCATCGGCACGATCTTCCGCAAGGCGCAGAACCGCATCCAAGACCCGGCTAAGCTTCGCCGCCTGATCGTCGACCTGATCGACAAAGAACATTGGTCGCAGGCCGGCACCGACATCAAGGGGGACGCATATGAGGAGCTGCTGTCGAAGGGAGCATCGGACAAGGGCTCCGGCGCTGGGCAGTACTTCACACCGCGTCCCCTGATCCAAGCCATCGTCGACGTCGTCCAACCCACCGTCGCCGACACCGTCGTCGACCCCGCGTGTGGTACAGGTGGCTTCCTCCTCGTCGCCCACGAGCACGCCGCGCGTCGTGCAGAAA
This sequence comes from Pseudarthrobacter sp. MOO14, assembly GCF_058267675.1. Taxonomy (NCBI): domain Bacteria; kingdom Bacillati; phylum Actinomycetota; class Actinomycetes; order Micrococcales; family Micrococcaceae; genus Pseudarthrobacter; species Pseudarthrobacter sp. MOO14. Next base: position 86,025 of record NZ_JBZCRY010000002.1, on the reverse strand, counting down.
CGATGACACCGACCCAGCGCGATCATCTACGCGATTCATTTGCCACGGGTCACGAGCTCGTAGACGGCACGGCGCGGCTCGCGGCGATGAACTTGCTGTTGCACGGGATGGGTACCTCCAACGGGGACTCGCTCATCGAGGTACGCGATTCTCTCATCGCAGATCCCGGAAAGCGTTGGTCAGTCGTACTGTCGAACCCGCCCTTTGGGCGTAGGTCGTCACTTACGATGGTCGGCGCAGACGGCCGTGAGGCCAGGGAAGACCGGGAGATAGAGAGGCAAGACTTTGTTGCCACGACGAGCAACAAGCAACTTAATTTCGTCCAGCACATCGCCACAATCCTCGACACGAACGGTCGTGCAGCAGTCGTTCTGCCTGACAACGTGCTCTTCGAGGGCGGTGCTGGCGAGATAATCCGGCGCAAGCTGCTCGTCGACTTTGATCTGCACACGATGCTGCGGCTTCCGACCGGGGTTTTTTACGCTCAGGGTGTGAAGGCCAACGTTCTCTTCTTCGACAAGAAGGTTGCCCGTCCCGATCGGTCGTGGACTGAACGCTTGTGGGTCTATGACCTGCGGACGAATAAGCACTTCACGCTGAAGCAGAACCCGCTGAGTCGCGCCGACCTCGACGAGTTTGTCGCGGCTTACCTGCCTGACAACCGCGCTGCGCGCATCGAGTCCGAACGTTGGAAGTCATTCACGTACGACGAGATCATCGCCCGTGACAAGGCCAACCTGGACATATCCTGGCTTAAGGACGAGTCACTTGAAGACTTCGACAATCTCCCCTCGCCCGACATCATCGCACGCGAGATCGTCGAGGACCTGGCTGCCGCCCTCGCCGAATTCGAAGCCGTAGCAGTAGCACTCGAGGATCAGCTGCTGAACTAAGCGCGCCCGTCTAACGCAGGGTCTTGCTGACAGACCCGCAGGGGAGTTCATGTTCCGCGAGTGGTTCTCGAAAACGAATCCCAGAACAATCTCAATCGAGAGCTCCGGGAGGTGTCCCATTTCCTTAGAAGTGGGACGGTACAAGCCGGGACGCTTCCGGCTCACAGGGGCTAACCGTCTGCGCCCCGGGCTCCGTGAAGCGATGGCGGCATGCCGTGCCGGCGACACGCTCGTGGTGACCAAGCTTGACCGGCTGGCACGTTCACTTTCTGACGCCAAAGACATAGCCGATGAGCTGAGAGCCAAAGGAGTAGTGCTAAGCCTCGGTGGCAGCACCCACGATCCCACTGACCCTGTAGGCCGTCTGCTGTTCAACGTCCTGGGAATGGTGGCCGAGTTTGAGGCGGACCTGATTCGGATGCGTACCCGCGAAGGCATGGCGGTCGCAAAGGCGAAGGGGCGGCTGAAAGGCAAGCAGCCGAAATTATCTAAGACACAGCGGAAGCACCTTCTGACGCTGCACGGCGCCGGGGAGCATACGCAGGCGGAGCTGGCGGAGCTGTTTGGCGTGTCCCGGACGACCGTGTACCGCGAGCTCCAACGGCAGGCGACTTCCGGGAAATGACGGTTCGTGCAGGCGACTATGGAGCGGGGTGCAGTATCGCGCAGGGGACTTCTGACATTTTCCTGTCTACACTCGTCTGCACTACCCCGGAATTTCCGCGGGCCCGTGTGCAGACGACTTCTGAAAATGACATTGGGAGGCTTGCCGCGCAGCGGTCAGAAACGGTCGTTTTTGCTATGTGCACAAGAAGTTGAAGGGCGGTACACAATCCTCTGCACGTGACCTCCAGGCGTTAAGGGCCTTGCCGTTACGTCGCATCAAAAACGGCCGCTGCTGACCGTCCAGTTTCGGGCGCAATGGGCGGTTTATCGGTCACTCACCCTTGAATGCCGTCCCACTGAACCGTCCCGGGTTTGATGCCGCTATCTTCTGTGAGAAAGATAGTGATTATGCCCAAGCAGTTCCCGCGCGAAGTCCGTGACCGTGCCGTGCGCATGACATTGGATCGATTGTCCGAATACCCCTCTGTCTATGCCGCGTGCAAGGCACTGGCGCCAAAGCTCGGAGTCGGCCCTGAATCGCTGCGCCGCTGGGTTGTCCAAGCCCAGGTCGATGCCGGTGAGAAGACCGGACCCAGCAGTGAGGAGCTGGAGGAAATCAAACGGCTCCGGGCAGAGGTGCGGGACTTGAAGGAGTCCAACGAGATCCTCAAACAGGCCTCGATTTTCTTCGCGAGGGAGCTCGACCCTCGCCGCCGCTGATCTGTCGATTCATCGACGAAATGCGCGCTGTTGGTTATGCGGTCGAGTCGATCTGTGCCGTCCTGCGGGAGCAGGGCGTGCGGGTCGCCGCACGAACCTACCGGGCGTGGAAGACACGCCTGCCGGCCCTGCGCACCATCGAAGACGCCCGCATCACCGACGCACTCCGCGGTTTGAAGGTCCCCGATGCGAAGGGACGCCCCCGGCCGGAAATCCTCTACGGGCGGCGGAAAATGACGCAGTGGCTGCGGCGGAACGGCTTCCCGGAAGCCTCTAAACACACCGTGGACCGGCTTATGCGTCAAGAGGGCATGAACGGCCTGGTCCGGGGCCGCAAGACCCGCACCACCATCCCGGGCAAGGACGGCCGCCGCGCCGGTGACCTGCTGAACCGGGACTTCACCGCCCCGGCGCCCAACCAGGTATGGGTCACCGATTTCACCTACGTCCCGGTCTACTCCGGATTCGTCTACGTCGCCTTGGTCATCGACCTGTACTCCCGGGCGATCGTCGGCTGGGAGACTTCAACCGTCAAGGACACCGCGTTCGTCGAACACTGCCTTCGGATGGCCCTGTGGCGCCGTGAACACACCGGCCGCCCGGCACCGGCGGGACTGATTCACCACAGCGACGCGGGAAGCCAGTACACCTCGATCCGTTACACCGACACCCTGGCCTTGGAGGGCCTGGAGCCGTCCATTGGCAGCGTGGGCGATGCGTATGACAATGCCGCCGCCGAGACCGTGATGGGGCTGTTCAAGAACGAGGCCATTGCGAAGGATTCACCGTTCCGCGCCGGGGCCTTGAAGACCGAAGCCGACGTGATGCAGATCGTCTTCGAGTGGGTCCACTGGTACAACAACGAACGCCTGCATTCCGCCCTGGATCATCAGACACCCGAGGAATATGAACAGACATACTACGATCAACTAATCGGTTCGTTACCCGACGACGCCGCCAACAAACAGGCGGCATGATTCCCGGGACGGTTCACACAGCCCGCATCTCAGCCGTAGAAACGGTCGTTTTGCGGGGCGAGATGGCTCTCTTTCTTGACTTGAGGCAATGTAGCCTTGAAGAACTAAATTGGGGGAATCATGAGCAGTACAAAGTTGAGTGCCCGGAGTCAGCGTCGTGCACGGGCAGCGAAAATACTCGACCAGATGAGGGCAGAACGGGCTGCGGCCGGGTTGTCCCCATTATCTTGGCGGGAAGACCCCATGGTGGTCATCTTTGTCCCATTTCTAACAATTGGTCTCGCTAGCAGCCTGGGGTACATCGTGGCGACCGCTCTCCCGGCCGTAGCCGGGATAGGCATTGGCATTGCGCTTGTCGTTGCTATCGGCGCGGGTGGGTTAGTGATGCGTGGCTTCGGCGAGCTGAAAGGTAGTCCACGGTTGAAGGCCATCGGCTACTTCCTTGGGGCAGGAGCTTACGCAGCCACGGCAGTAATCGCACTTGTGAATGGCGTGCGAGTATTCACGGGCGGGTAATGTCCTCACCAGAAGCCTTAAGCGATGGCAGTTCACGATCATGGGGGACCCGCAGTTATGAACGTAATTGAGCTCCCCCCAGGTGACATTGAAGTGATCAATGTGCTGTTGAAACGACGACCTCTTGGGATCAGAGACCTTAAATGCCTCCGGTCGGTGCGTGTTCACCTCAACGACGGTAGTGACGCCGCATGCGACCAATATTGGGGCGATGAAGATCAGGGAGATCGGGTCACTGTTATTGGGGCTGCGCGCGTAAATGTTATCTACAAAGATGCATCGTTCTGGGGCTTGCAAATAGATGGCGGGAAACCAGAAAGACTACAAGACGATTTCCTCGCGCTAAAAGAGCAGTCCTCCGCTGCGGCTCTGACAGATGGGGGGCTCTAAAGCTGCTGTACTCCGGTGTTGCTGCGTCAGTCCACAAGGGGCCCTTATTGACCTACTCCGAATCCGCCTCCAAGCAGCTGAGTGATTGCGATCCTGTGGACCGATCCGCCATCGCACCCAAACACCCGGCGCACAAACGGTCGCTATTGACTGCTCTCTGGAAACACGATGCGTAGATATCAATAAATACGTCAAGACGTAATTATTTTTTGAGGCGATCCCTCACCGCTTCATCCAGAAAGTCGATGATCGAAAGTTCGTGCTTAGCAAGGTAGTCATCCATCTCGTCTCTAAGGGCGATTTCAATTTTTGAAGAGAAGGGTTCCATCCGACGCTTGCTCCGAGGACGGCCCGGACCGGGACGCCTCCTTGAGGTTGCTTGAAGAGCATCCTCTGAGGGTTCCAACGCCTGGGCAAGCGAGGGTTCCGTCGATGGAGCTTGTCCACTATCGCTTCGGGAAGTCAGGACATCGACTACATCTGCAGCCGGTGCCTTACGGATTGCTGATTTTCTCTCTACTGGCATCAGTTGACTCCATCGATAAAACGAGCATGCTCAACGAACTTTTCAGTCATGATTACAGCTCCCCTGCTGTTTAGCTTTGTAAGAGGCGCTCTCGAACTGACAGAGTCCTGCATGGCCGTCCTGAGCGGAAGGTGAGGACTTCTTACATCCTGGCCGTATGCAGCCTCTAGTTCGCCGATTTGGAAGGCGTGCTCTCCTGTCAGAGGCGAACTGGTCTTGTTGATGATAATTCCCATGAATTCAAGTGCCGGGTTCAGGTGCGGTAACGACTGCACCTTCTTCACTGTCTCCAAGAATTCGGTGACTCCTTTCACCGAGAAGGCCGCAGGCTCCGTAATCGCAAGAACTCGATCAGCCCAAATGAGACCGTTGAGCGTAAGACGGCCCAACGCTGGCGGAAGATCCAGAAGGATGTGATCGTATGCCATCAGTTCCTCGGCCCCCCAGGCGGCGGTCTTCAAGCGCAACTCTGGTGTCATGAGACTTTCCGACTCCAGCCGCGCAAGCGACTCTGAGCTCGGGATGAGATCAATGCCGGGCCACGAAGTTTCGGTGATCGCCTGACCCAAGGTGCCGGCCTCTCCCCCATACAGCACGTCGAAAACGTCGAACTCACCAGAGCCCTCAAGTGCTTCGGTGACATTGGCCTGAGGGTCCAGGTCAATCACCAGCACTTTTTTACCGATCAACTTCAGGCCAGTGGCAAGACCCAGCGTCACAGAAGTCTTACCGACTCCGCCCTTTCGGTTCCCTATCGCAGTTACTTTCACAAGCCACCCTCAATTGACTACATAAATCTGTCCGTCTATCCATCTAACCATCCGTCAATCAATCCATCATTACGTCTTGACGGATTTATTTAGAGCCGGGGCTGGCACGCCTCCGCACTGGCCCACGGTGGATATCTGCCTATCAATCTATCTGTCTATCTTTACGTCATGACGTATTTATCTCGGCGTGTCGTCCATAAGACCCACATCGAGAGGGGTGGGGGGGAGATGCCCGGGATCCAAAGCCTGCCCCCGGGGTAGAGGGAACAAGGAGGTACCCATGACACCCCGTGGGGAATCGGTAAGTTCGTCAGCGTGAAGTCTCCGCGGGAGTAGCATCTGCACCCAGACTCAAGCAGGCCATTCGCTATTAATCTATCCGTCTATCTTTACGTCATGACGTATTTAATCGGTGTCACCTATAGGACCTTGGGCCGCGAAGATGGGGGTGCTGGATCCAATGGCTGCCCGCCTGGGGGCACATCCGGACCGCGACTCGACAAGAAACTACGGCGAGGTCTCCTGGCTTCAAGGTACTCTATGACGCGCATTCAACAGGCACCGCGCAAATAAATACGTCATGATTTATTCCTTCCAAATTCTTCTTTGGTTCCCCCAAAGGTTCCGGCAGTCGCGAAGAAGGAAGCCTTTGCCCACTGTCCACGAAGCAGACTTCTCAGCGGGGTACCATCTAAAAGATCCCTTCACGACTTCGACTAGATCATCTTTCACTCACCTAAAGACAGTGACGGGAAGGAGCCCCGACTCCTTCCTGAACGTCGCCTCAAGCTGCGTGCCAAATTGCCGCATCATCGGGCGGTAGCCAGTACTCGTCTCGTTGCAGATCCAACAGGTCCGTCTCTTCGACTTTGGGGGTAAGAAAACGGTCTAGATAGGCGTGCCAGATTGCGCGTTCGTGGCGGTTCCGACGGATGTGGTCGAGGTAGTCGTCAAGCACTCCGAGCCTGGCGGCGAGCATACGAAGGTTCACTGAGGTGGTTCTCCAGGTTCCACCGTGGCGCTGAATCATGCCGAGCGTTTCCATCTCGGCCAGTGCGGCCGAGCACGCGTTGCGGCTGACACCGCTGTTACGGACCACTTCAGCGGTGGTGGGGGAGTAGCGGCTGCGTTCGATGGCCTCATATGCCAGGGCAGCAGCGTCTCCTAAGGCCCGAAATACAGGGCGAATGGCATAGATCTTTCCTTTCCGCCAGATCAGTTCTCGTGCAAGTTGTTGGTAGTGCTCGGGTAATTGGATGAGGTAGACGTCAGCAGCTTTCTGACGTGCGTCCGCGATCTTGGTAAGGATCCCATCAGAAGCTTGAACCAAGACGGGAAGCAGCCTGGCGATGGTGACATGGTGCTTGCCCATCGCTACGGCGAGAGTGCGGCAACCAACGTCAAGAATGTCGGTTTCTTTGGACCGCATGTACCCCAACAGACCACGAATCAGGAACCGGAGACTGAGACCTTCACGGCCACGTGCCTGGAGCCTGTGGTCAAGGACCGCGTAGAGGACATTTTCTAGATCGTTGACGAGTTGCTGCACCGCAGGGGGGCTGGATTCCCCAGCCCCCCCTGTGGTTGAAGTTGGGCTTGTGTTGCTAATAAGTGCATGCTTTTCCCCGTGTTTACGGGGGAGTGGTTTTCGCGTGCTCGGCGCTGTGTTGGTGAAGGCTTGGGCTTTGGCCCACTCGTAGGGAAGGAGCCTTGCCTGACGTTCTGTAGATCCGTAGAGGGCAGCCAGGCCGGGGAACTGACCAGCGAGTTCGTTTTCTACGTGCTGCAGCGACCAGCCACAAGCACTGAAGTGGTTGAGCACGGCCATGCGGGCCTCGGACGGGCTTTTGTACTTAGCCGTGTCGTAGAGGCCGGTTCGGGCGACCTTGCGCAGCGGCGCTTCACTACCTGCCTTTAGCGGTAGTGCCGACAAAACCCCTGTTCGCTGTGCGGCAACAGTCCTAGCTTCGCGGGCTTTGAGTGCGCGCTTCCGGGTTAGCTCCGGAGCCAACGCGGACCGAAGCTCCATTAGCGTCGAGGCTGGGTTGCGGCGCCGCAGGATGTCGTAGGCCTGGGACAGGGGAGTGATCAGGGTTTGGTGGCCACCGGACTTGTGGATCGTTCCTGGGACACGGATGCACCCGTCGGTGATGTTCTGGTGAGGGCTCGGGTCGAGGCTGGTGGCCATCATGCCCAGCGCTTCGACTAGTTCGCGGGCCTCGGCTGCGTCCATCCGGTCGTTTAGCGGCACGTACAGGTGTCGTCCACCGCTGGGGGAGAAATCCTCCACGAACCTCATGCCGCAGGCCGATAATAAGCGGCCAACCCGGACCGCGTCCGAGTCCACCACGCCTTTCAGTGCCTTCGAGGTGTCGAAGTCCAAGCACAGAGTTGAGACTCGGCCATCCGTGCCGTGCACCATTACAGCAGCAGGATGCCCGGGCAAAGAACGAGTGATCTTCAGTGCATTCTTCGGCCGTGGATATTGAAACCTCTGCCCAATCCAGCGCCCTAACCGGTACGAAGGCGTGCCAGCAATCAGCGGAGCAAGACTCCATGCCTCTTCTGGTCTTGGGCATGGAGCGACACCCATAAGGGCATGCGTTGACGTCAATACCGGTTCCGGTACCATAAGGACAGTAGTTCCTTTCGAGGTAACACAAATGGCACCCACGGCGTGGGTGTTGTAACAGCTCGGATCCGGATCTTGGCGGATGAGGGATCTGAGCGAAGGATTAGGAAGGTCCCTCCTTTTAGGAGGGGCCTTCTCCCGTTAGGAAGCCTTATCGATAGGCAGAGCTCCTTGTTCTTGGTACTCGTCTATATCAGGCCAAATCGGCAAGCCGCGAGCATCCAGCCGGATGCTCATAAGGAGGCGCTCGGCTGCCTGTCCTTTGGAGAGTCCCATGTGAGTGGCAAGACGTTCCACCAGAGCTTTAGCATCGGCAGCAACGTCAACTTTGAGGACGACGTTGCCGGCCCCTGTTCCCCGTACGCGTCTGTGGATAGCTGTACTCATAAGCCCGAGCCTATAGGTACCGGTACCGTTAAGTGCGTGGCCCGTTCGGCGTGTCGTTCCCATTAGACGAGGTCAGAAGCCTTGTGCGACGGCGGCGGCTGCGGCGAGCCATGCGCGTTGGGTTCCTGGTTGGAGGGCGTCGTAGCGGATGGGCCCGTTGACCAGGGCGGGGTCGTAGGGGATACGGACCACGGACCGTACGTGCGGGGCGAAGGCCTCGGCAATCCTCTGGGCTTCGTCTTTGGCACGTTTGAGCGCGTCGCCGCTCATGCTTCGCTTGGCGTCGGTGGATTCGGAGACGATGACGACGGCGTTGCGGGCCAGTTCGGCGTCGTGGCCGCCGCGGGATTCGAGGGTCTGGAGGGTCAGGCGCGCAGCCTCGGCCCGATCTTCGATGGCTGTCACTGGGACGACGAGCTGGTTGGTGTGGTGGATCATGCGCCGCCAGTTGGCTGCGCGGGAGGTGTTGCCGGAGTCCATGACGATGAGCCGGTAGTAGCGGGTGAGTACCTTGTGGGCGATGTCCACTTCCTCGGCGGTTACTTCGTGGTCGCCTTCGTCGTTCTCGTCGGAGCGCAAGACGTCGAACTTGTCGGAGGTTTGGTGGTGGACGAACTGGGCGATCTCGGCTGCCTGGGCGCTGGGGGAGAGCAGTGCCTGGGATGAGTCGATAAGATCCAGGACGCTGTTGTCGTGCCCGCCCTTTTCGGTGCGCCAGCCGAGCGTGCCTTGGGATTCGTTGTTGTCCCAGGCCGCGGTTGCTGCGCCGCTGTAGCGGGCGAGGACTGCGCTGAGCATGACGACGGTGGGTGTCTTGTTCGCTCCGCCCTTGCGGTTGACCACGGCTACGGTGCGGGGGCCGGGCCAGTGCTGACTCACGATGCGGATGTCTTCGCGTTCGGCGAGCTCTTCAGCTGAGGGGTCCATGCGGAAGCCGAGGCGGCTAAGAACTCCACGCCAGCCCCGGGTGGCCGGCTGCAGCACGGGCGCGCTGACAAGGAACGAGGTGTCTTTGAGGCTCTGCCGGACGTCGGGCGCAGCGGCGGCTGCGAAGGCCGCTGCGAGCTCCTGGGCCGATGCGGCCGTGGCCGCTGAGCCAAAGGTCACCGGCACAGCATTGGCCGGATCCGCTTGCGTTTCCTCGGCTGCGGGGGCATCGGGGGCGGTCGTGGTCTTTGCCGGCTCGCCGGGAGCGGCCACAGCGGGCGGGGTGTCCTTCTCCCGCTTGGACGTGGGCTTGCTTGGGGTGGCTTCGCTGACGGCGCCGTCAGGGGAGACGATGATGAAGCCCTGGCCGTCGGGGTCGGTGGTGCTGACGCGGACGGGGCGGCCGAGCTGGGCAGCGGTTTCGGTGATGAGGCGCAGCGCATCGTTCAGAACTGCGGCTTCGTCGACGGCCTCGATGGCGTGGGAGGTCCCGTTGATCGTGACTTCGCCGGTTCCGTTGGTGCGGAGAACGGCGTTGATCTTAGGGAAGTCGAGCGCTTGGGTTTCCATCATCTGTCCTTACTTTGTGCCGTTCGGAGGTGTGAAGCGATTGACCTGCCACGGCTTGTCGGCGGCGCTGCGGAGCAGCTGCACGTCGTAGTCGCCGGCATCGGTAGAGAACACGACGTGGCAGCCGAACCCGTTGTTCTCATCGATATTGAGCTGACCCGGTCCGGTGATCCTGGTGACCGAGATGTTGGCCGGGTCAACATATTGGTAGTCCGCGGTGGCCTGAGCGGTCAGGACCTGGCCGAGGTCCTGGATCCATTCGGTGTCCGTCGCGGTGGGGCGGGCGTACAGCGTCATGGCCTTGGTCGCGGTATCCAGTGCCGCCGTTTTGCTTGTCTCGTCCCAAACGATGCCGAGGGTGGCCGGGGCTGTGCCGCCGGGTGCCTGGGGTTTGCCGCCCGCGCTAAGCGTGGCCGTGCTGATGGCCGAGGAGGTCGGCGACGGTGCGGCTGGCGTGGTGCTGGCTGCCGGTGCGCACGAGGTACACAGGAGCAGGGCCGTGAGAGCTGTCAGGGTGCGTTTCATGGTTCCTCCGGGAAGTCGCCGCCGGGCAGGTAGAGAAAGGCGCTGGGAGTGCCGTTCGATACGGTGCGGGTGTAGTAGGTGTGGTCGTTCGGGGCGGGGTTGCCGTTGTAACCCTCTTCGAGGAAGCTGCCGTCGCCGTTGACGGCTTTGACGACGGCGACGTGGCCGTAGGTGCCGTCGGCGCCGCCGGTGCCGGGGGAGTACCAGACGACCGCTCCGACCCGTGGGGTTTTACCGGTGGGCCAGCCTTTAGTGTCCCAGCCGTCCTTCCAGGTCACGGCAGAGCCCAGAAGGGCGCCGTCGGGCCGGAAGGTGCCGTTGAGGACCTTGTAGGGCGCGGTGGTGCTCCCGAGTTGCTGGTTCACCCGCCACATCGCGAAGTCAACGCACTCCCGGTAGTAGAAGCCGAAGGGCGAGATGCTGGCTGCCACGTTGTCCCCGGCCTGCATCCACGTTGGAGAGTTCTTCCACGGGTAGTCATCCCCGGCGCCGGACTGACCGGGGATGCCGCAGGAGCTCGCACCGCCGGCATCGGTGGCCGGCACGTCGCCCAGGGCGGCGACGACCTCGGCAGCGGCCGCCCAGTAGAACTGGTAGTGGAACGGGTCGGCGTTGCGCTGGACCCGGTGCGCGGCGGTGGTGGGTTCGAGCTGTTCCCACCCGCTGACCTTCTGCAAGGCCTTGAAGAAGTTTGTCGCCGATGTCGTGGGGTTCATCCGGTCCGGGTAGGACCCCCAGGCGCCGTTGTCGCGCTGCTGGAACAGTCCGCGGGAGTCGGGGCCGGGTCCATCGCCGTAGTCCAAGACACGGAGCCCGGATTCGCCCATGGCCGTCATGACACCGATCGTCTGGCCGCGGGCGGACAGGCCAAGGGCTTTTCCGGCGTTGATGATCAGGGCGGCGTTCTTCAGCCGTTCGCCTTCGTAGCCAGCGACAGCGACCTTGGGCAGCTGGGCGGCGTCAACGCTGACGCTGGACCCGGTCGGTGAGCAGACATCGGCCGCCGCCTGCGAGTTCCCGCCGCTGAACAGGATGATGGACAGCACCAAACCAATGGGGGCGAGGACGGCGCCGGCGGCCAGAACAGGCGCGCTCGTTCGTGCTGGCATGTGTCCCCCTCACATCTGCTCGGCTGGTTCGCCCTAGGGCTGGTCCTCTGTCACTTCCGGTGTCTGGCCCTTCTTCAGGGTGTTCCGGTTCGCCCAGACCCAGTCTTTGACTTGATCTCTGGCGATCAACCATGTCTTCTCGACTTGGTAAGCAGGAATCACTCCGGTTTGGAGCCAGCGGTACACGGTATTCCGGGAGAGCCCGAAGATCTCTTCGAGGTCCTGGGGCGTCAGACGCTCCGGGTACTTGGCGAAGAGAGCTTCCAGGTACTTCGGGTCCACGCTCAGTCCGTCCCACCGCATGAAGCCATCGTAGACCACAAATTTGTACTGTGGTGTACTAGGGGTGATTGAAAGGTATTAAAGCTGTTGTTCGGGGTCACCTTTGGCCTTTCGTGTCGGATGGTACCGATACGATCTTTGCGGACATTACTAGGGGAAGTGAAATGCCGGTCTCAAAGAACCGCTGGGTGAACCTCGGCGCAGAAACCATGGACGACCCTACGCCAGTCGTCCCAGAACACACACCTTTCACCCCGACGGGGGCCATCAGGCCGCAGCTCAGCGTTCCCCAACCCGACCACGCCGACCGGCTGCCCCGACGTGACACTTCGGGAAGGGAACCGGACTTCTGGTGGCTCGGCGTCCACGGCGGAGCTGGTGAAACCTCCCTCGCACGACTGGATAAGACCACCCCGGCCGCAGAGCACCACTGGCCAGTGGCACCGGCCGGATCCGTGGTCGTCCTGGTCGCGCGCTCCAACATCCCCGGCCTGCGCGCAGCACGGCTGGCGGCAACCGAATGGGCCTCCGGATCCCTGCCCGGAATCCACGTCGCCGGCCTCGTGGTCATGGCCGACACTCCCGGGCGGCTCCCCAAAGACATCCGAGACTTCGCCCGCGTCGTCGGCGGGGGAGTAGCCCACCTCTGGCACTTCCCGTGGATCGACGGATGGCGTTACGGCCACGACGTCGCCGCCGAGGACCTTCCCAAAGAAGCCCGCACCACCCTCGAACAGGTGCGAATCGCAGTTACGGCAACCGCCGGTCTCACGGCCCAGTAGAAAGAAGAAACCTATGTTGCTCTCCAAGGCCATGGAATGGTCAAGCTTTGTCATCACCGAGATACCGAACCCCGGCACCGGTGAAGCACCTCCCGGCGCTGAAGGCTTGCTGACGATCCTGAAATGGGTCGCCTGGATCGTCTTCGGCCTCGCCGTCGCGGGCATCCTGATAGTCGCCGGAACCATGATGATCAACAACCGACGCGGTCAAGGCGGCGAGCACGCGGGCGCCCTGGCATGGGTCCTCGGCGGCTGCATCCTGGCAGGCTCCGCGAGCGGCGTCGTAGGCCTCTTGGTCTAAGGAACGTTGCCATGACTGAACCGACCGTGAACGAAGACCAGAATCCACTGACCAAACCCAAGTTCATCATCGCGGCCGTCGTCGTGGCGATCATCGTCGCGCTGGGAATCATCCTCGCCATCATCCCCAAAGGCAGCGAAACCGCACCCCCCGAAGCAGGCCCCACAAGCCCAACGGCCAGCGGTCAACCCACCGCCACATCGGCGGCCAGCGTCTGCGGCCTGCGCTCCGGTGACCAGACCAAACCGGCCACCACACCAACCGACACGAAATGGGAACTGGTCGGCAAGATCGCCGCACCCACCTCCCCCGAACAATTCGGACCAGGCAAGACAGAAACCAACGGCCTCCGCTCCTGCTTCGCACACTCACCAACCGGCGCGCTCTACGCGGCGGCGAATGTCACGGTGCTTTCCGCGACCGGGAAAGCCCGATTGGTTTATGAACAGCTAGCTGTCCCTAGCCCTGAGCGTGATGCGCTGCTGGATCGGCCAGCTCCCCAAGAGACATCGACAGTGACGGCCCAGATCGCAGGATTCCAGATCCGGTCGTATGAAGCCGATCGAGCAGTGGTCGCTATTGCCGCCAAGGGCAGCAATGGCGCTCTGATTTCTGTTCCTGTACCGCTCCAATGGCACGGCGGCGACTGGAAGGTTGTTGTTCCAGCAACGGGCAGCACGGGCGGAGGCCAGATAACTGACTTGTCCGGGTACATCTCCTGGTCTGGTGTCTGATGGCCTGCGAAGGATGGGATACCTTCAGCCTCGGCTGCCACGCGGGTGCGGCAATAGAGGACGTCGCCAATGACGCGGTCAAGAACATGGCGAAGGCGATTGCCGATGCCGTAGGACAAACAGTCCAGACACTCGGGACGTTTTGGGTGAATGTGGGTACTCCCGCTTTGACCGCAACCCCGGGTGGTTCCACCGCGAGTGATCCGGTGTTGTTTCTGCAGAATAGTCTCTATTTTTGGACGGCTTCGCTTGCCGTGCTGTCCGTGTTGGTGGGGGCAGCCAAGATGATGATTGAGCGCCGGGGTGCGCCCTTGCGGGATCTGCTGCGTTCGCTGGCGACACTCATCGTGGTCTCCGGCGCGGGGGTGGCAGCCGTGGGACTGCTGACGGTTGCAGCGGATCAGTTCTCTGCTTGGATTATCACGAACTCCACGAACGGGACCTCTTTCAACGAGAACATCACGTCGCTGTTGGCGCTGTCGTCCACGAGCCCTATTGGGTCCATCATGATCATCCTGTTGGGGCTGATCGCGATTCTGGCCTCGGTGATGCAAATCGTGCTCATGATCGTCCGCGGTGGCCTGCTGGTGATTCTGACGGGGATCTTTCCTACGGCCGCGGCGTTCAGCAACACGGAGGCCGGTAGGGGCTGGTTCCAGAAGTGCACCGCATGGCTGATCGCGTTCATTCTCTACAAGCCCGCGGCCGCCATCATCTACGCGACAGCCTTTCAGCTCAGCGGCAGCAAAATCTTCGGGAACAGCGGTGACGGTAAAGACTTCGGCTCCGCTCTCCTGACAACGGTCACAGGCCTGGCACTGATGGTCATCGCCTTGTTCGCGATGCCGGCCCTCATGCGATTCGTCACCCCCATGGTCGGCGCTGTCGCCGGCGGCGGTGGCGGCATGGCAGCAGGAGCAGTCGGCGCCCTGGCATCGGGCGCGATCAGCATGGGCAGCGCCGGTCGGGGCGGCGGATCCTCCGCTGGCTCGATGACCACCAACAACACCCCAAGCCAGAGCCCGGGAGCGGAAGGCTCCCCGGCGACGGGCAGCCAAGGATCGGCAGGAACGGCCGGTATGGCAGGAACGTCGGGCCCCCGGGGCACCGGAACCCCTGACGCGGCAGCAGCACCAAGCGGTGCGGGCCATGGATCTGCCGGCATCGGAGCGGCAGCGCGCGGCGGCGCTGTGGCAACGGGTGCCGGCAGTATCGCCGTACTGGCCGCACAAAAGGGTGTTGAAGCAGGCCAAACCGCGTCCGGGGCCATCACAGACATGAGCGAAGAATCCACAGGGGGTGCCTGAGATGGCAGCAGTCGACAACACTTACAGGGAACCGACCTACAGCCACTGGCGGCGGCCGCGGAAGGCAGGCCTCGGCACCCTCGGCGGGCTGGCAACAGCAGCACTGTTCATTGGCCTCATCATCACGGTGATCTGCCTCTTTGTCGGCGGCTGGCTCGCCGGACTCGTCGCACTCCTCATTCTCGGGGTAGCGCTGGCCGTCGTCTCGGTGACCGACAAACACAACAAGTCAGTAGGGGAGCGGGCCTTCGCCCGGCTGGCGTTCCGCTCCGCACGGCGCAGGAAGGCCAACATCTACCGTTCGGGCCCGCTGGGACTGACACCGTGGGGCGAGTTCCAGCTGCCCGGGATCTCCGCCGGGTCCAAACTGTACGAGTTCAGCGACTCCTACGGCCGCCCGTTCGCGCTGATCCACCTTCCCTCCACCTCCCACTACACCGTCATCTTCGGCACCCAGCCCGACGGTGCCTCCCTGGTGGATCCCGAACAGATCGATGCGTGGGTGGCGAACTGGGGCGGCTGGCTCGCCGCGTTGTCGAACGAACCCGCCGTCGTCGCAGCATCGGTCACGGTCGAAACCGCACCCGATTCCGGGGCACGGCTGCGCCGGGAAGTTGAATCAAACATCCACGAGGACGCCCCGGACATCGCCAAGGCCATGCTCCGGGAGGCCCTGGCAACCTACCCGCAGGGGTCAGCCACGATCCGCGCCTGGGTTGCGCTGACGTTCAGCGCCGCCGCACGGGCCGGCGGCAAACGCCGCACCGCCGAAGAAATCGCACGGGACCTCGCCTCCCGGCTTCCCAGCCTCACCGAACGCCTCGAGTCCACCGGTGCCGGCGCCTGCGCACCTCTGAACGCGCAGGAACTCTGCGAGGTCGTCCGGGTCGCATACGACCCGGCAGCGGCACGGCTCATTGACGAAGCCCACTACCAGGGCACACCCGTGGACATGAACTGGGGCGACGTCGGACCCTCCGCCCACCAAGCGGACTGGGACGGCTACCGCCACGATTCGGGGCACTCGGTGTCCTGGACGATGACCGGCGCACCGCGCGGCCACATTCTCTCTTCCGCGCTGGGCCGCCTGGTCGCACCGCATGGCGAGATCGCCCGCAAACGCGTCACCCTGCTGTACCGGCCGATCGAGGCCGGACGTGCGGCCGCCATCGTCGAATCGGACCAGACCAGCGCCCTGACCCGGGCCTCCTCGACCAACCGGCCCACCGCCCGGGCCGTGGTCGACGCCCGCGCGGCGCAGGCCACCGCAGCGGAGGAAGCCAAGGGAGCCGGGCTGGTCAACTTCGGGATGGTCGTTACCGCCACGGTCCTGTCCTCCCGGGACCTTGAGGATGCCGTCGCCGTCGTGGAAGGCAACCTCGGCCCGTCGGCACGCCTGTTGTTGCGGCGTGCGTTCGGTTCCCAGGATTCGGCGTTTGCTGCGTCCCTGCCACTGGGCCTGGTGCTGCCCAAGCACTTAAGGGTGCCCGAAGAGATCCGCGAGGCCATGTAATGTTCGGCAGCCGTACCAAACATCAGCCCGCGAAGGCGCCTGCCGGCAAGCTCGCGGCCGCGGTGGTACGCCGCCCGGGTCTGCGGGGTTGGCGCGGCCGCGGCCAGGGCGAAGCCGTCTACGTCACTGCAGCGGACGAATGGCGCGGAACCTCGGTCCAGGTCTGTGGTCTCTGGCCGTTTGTGGGCGGATCCGGAACCCCGATCCTGGGTGTGCCGATAGGCGTTCACACCGACACCGGAGCCCCGTTCGGGGCCGACCCGATCAGCTGGTTCATGCACGGCATGATCAACAACCCCTCCATGTTTGTCCTGGGCCTGCCGCACTACGGCAAGTCCACCCTGGTCCGGCACATCGTCCTCGGGCTGGCCGGCCGGAACATCAACCCACTGATCCTTGGGGATCTGAAACCGGACTACGTTGACCTGATTGAAGCCCTCGGCGGGCAGGTCATCAGCCTCGGCCCCGGACGCGGACACCTGAACGTCCTGGACCCCGGCGAAGCAACCGGCGCATCCGCTCGGCTGCTCGCCTCGGCCGAGGAACACCGGGCCACCGCTAACCAGGCCCTCAATGATCCCGATGGCGACCAGGACGCGGCCGAGCAGTCGCTGGCTGCAGCGGTGAAGGCGGAGAAGCTGGCCGAACAGCTGATGGCCGACTCGCACAACCGGCGCCTGAACATGATCACCGCGCTGATCACCATAGTGCGGAACGCCAAGCCCAGCGCCCACGAGGAATCCCTGATCGACCGGGCCCTGCACATCCTGGACGAACGCCTGGACCGCGTCCCGTTGATTGGGGACCTGATCGAGGTCATCAAAGACGCCCCCGACGAGCTCCGGGCGATCGCCCTGGACCGCGGCGACATGTCCCGCTACCTCGACGCGACCGACCAGCTGCGCCAGTCGCTGTACTCCCTCGACGGCTCCGGCCGGTTCTCGGACATGTTCTCCCGCCCCACCGACCAGCCAATGGACCTGACCAAACCCGTCGTCTTCGACCTCTCCGGGATCTCCGACACCCAGCGCGACATCCAAGCAGCGTGCCTGCTGGCCTGCTGGTCCACCGGGTTCGCGACCGTCCAAGTCGCCCACGCCCTGGCCGACGCCGGCCTGGAACCGCGACGGAACTACTTCGTCGTCATGGACGAGCTCTGGCGGGCCCTGCGCTCCGGTGAAGGCATGGTCGACCGGGTCGACTCACTCACCCGGCTGAACCGCACCGAAGGCGTCGGGCAGGCCATGATCACCCACACCATGAGCGACCTCGAAGCCCTGCCCACCGAATCCGAACGGATGAAAGCCCGCGGCTTCGTCGAACGCTCCGGCATGGTCGTCTGCGGCGCCCTCCCCGGAGCCGAAATGGAAAAGCTCAACAAAGCCGTCACCCTCTCCCGCGCCGAACAGGCCCGGCTCATCTCCTGGGCCGACCCCGGGTCATGGACCGACGTCGGAGGCTCCCGCAAACGCGTCCGACCGGGCCTGGGCAAATTCCTCTTCAAAGTCGGCGGCAGACCAGGGGTACCCGTCGCGCTCAAACTCACCAGCGTCGAAAAGAACCTGCACGACACCAATAAGCGCTGGACGATCAGCACCAGCGGCGAAAGGGAGAACTGATGGGTGCACCCAGCAGCGGCAAACGATCCCAGCTCGACACCCAGACCATCCTGCTCTGGGTGTTCATCATCATCGTGGGGGTCGGCGTCGGCACGGTCACCGGCGCCGTGCACCTCGGGTCCAGGCTGTCCGGCGACGGCCAGGCGCTGCCGGTCAACCCGTTTGAACTGGTCTTCGGCCTGATCTCACATAAAGTCACCTGGCCCGCGGCCGCCACCTGGATCCTGGCCGGCTTCGGCGTCCTCGTCATCGTCATCACCGTCCTGGTGATCCGCGCGGTGCTGAAGAAACGGTCCAAGCGGTCCCGGGTGGACGCTGCCGCCCAGCACATGGCCAAAGGACGCGACCTGCGCGCCCTGAGCCTGCGCGGCGCTACGGCCACCGCCGAACGCCTCGGCGTGAAAGGCTCACCCGGGGTCCCCGTCGGCAAGACCGTCCTCGGCGGGCAGATGGTCTACGGCTCTTGGGAAGACATGCACATCGACATCTGGGGACCCCGCACCGGCAAGACCACCTCACGGGCAATCCCGGCGATCCTCGCCGCCCCGGGAGCGGCGCTCGTGACCTCGAACAAGCGGGACATCGTCGACGGAACCCGCGACGTCCGCGCCGCCGACGGACCCGTGTGGGTATTCGACCCGCAGTCCGTCGCCCTCGAGGAACCGTCCTGGTGGTGGAACCCCCTGTCCTACGTCACCGACGAAGTGCGCGCAGCCCGCCTGGCCGACCACTTCGCCGCAGGGTCCCGCGGCCCGGACGCCAAAACCGACGCCTACTTCGACCCCGCCGGCCAGGACCTCCTCGCCGGGCTCCTGCTCGCCGCCGCCCTCGACGGCCGCCCCATCACCCAAGTCCACACCTGGCTGACCCGCCCCGCCGACGATGAAGCCGTGGACATCCTCAAAGCCCACGGCTTCACCCAGACCGCCAACGCCGTCGGCGGCGTCATCAACGCCCCCGAGAAGCAACGAGGCGGCGTGTACGGCACGGCACTGCAGATGGCCTCCTGCCTCACCAACCGACAGGTCGCCCGCTGGGTCACACCCCAAGGTGACAACGACACCCGGCCCCAGTTCGACCCCGCAGCATTCGTCCGCTGCAAAGGCACCCTGTACAGCCTGTCCAAGGAAGGCAAAGGAACCGCCGGGCCACTGGTCACGGCTTTGACCGTGGCCACAGTCGAAGCCGCCGAAGAACTCGCCGTCCACTCACCCGGCGGCCGGCTCGCCACCCCCATGGTCGGAGTCCTCGACGAAGCAGCCAACGTCTGCCGCTGGCGCGAACTCCCCAACCTCTACAGCCACTACGGCTCCCGCGGCATCGTCCTGATGACCATCCTTCAGTCCTGGTCACAAGGCGTTGAAGTATGGGGCCGTGACGGGATGCGCAAACTCTGGAGCGCCTCCAACATCAAGGTCTACGGCGGCGGCGTCGCCGAAGCCGAATTCCTCAACGAACTCGCACAGCTCGTGGGCGAATACCGGTACTCCAACATGACCAGAAGCCGCTCCAAACAAGGCACCTCCTACAGCCACGACGACGACCGCAAAGAACGCACCCTCGACGTCTCGGAACTCGCCGCGTTCCCCCGTGGCCGCGCCATCATGTTCGCCTCCGGCGCCCCAGCAGCACTGCTGGAAACCGTGCCCTGGATGAGCGGGCCCCAGGCCGACGCGGTGCGCGCCTCCATCACCGCACACGAACCAGCGAACAAACCTGCGGCCCAGGCCGGGAGCCGGTGGATCGCCGCGGGGACCTCCAATGAGTGAGGGCCTGGGGGAGTGGGACGACGAACTAGAGGACACGGCAGCCCTCGCGGAGCCGGCCGATGAGGACTTGGACGCCCCGGAGCTGTTCTACCCGAACGTGGCGGCATTCGTCAGCGGCAAGCTGGCAACCAGCTATCGCCGGCAGCTCAACGTGCAGGGCGGGGTGACCTGGTGCCCGCAGTGGTGGAAGCACGCCGAAGCGATCAGCCGCCTCGAAGCGCTCTGGCGTGCCTGGGAGTTCTTGCGCTTGGACGGCACCACAGGGATGAGCGTGTGGTGGCGTGACCACGCAGACCACCACATGTCCGTTCTGCTCTCAGCTGACGGGCCGTTCAAGGGCTGCACCCCGGACGACGGCCACCGCTCCAAACTCATTCCTCTACCCTGTGAGGAACCGCCAGCGGGGCTGTTCTAAACCGGATGTTGTTATCCAAACGCTCAAGATGCCCGCGCGCGCTGCCCATAGTTGGGGTCAATCCGGGTTATCCACGGCTGGAAATCGGGAGCCATCGGGAAAGCTCCCTCAGCAGCAGTAGCGGTGGATAACCCATCAGGATTGTCCCCGGCTGTGGGCAGCGAACTCTATAGACTAAACCAAGACTTTCGAACATGGGGGACACATGAATAGTGCACGCAGTCTACTGGCGCTCTTCGGCAGCTGGGAAATACCACCTAACCAAAGCGCTTTGAATGCTCGAGGCGGCAACACCGATTCACCCAATTTTTGGGCAGAACACCAACGGGCACTTGATTGGCTAAGCGACATTCAGATGGCCTTGAATGCTCTTGAGGATTCCGGAACAGACGTTTCCGTCTACAGAAAGAAGGTCCCTGTCTGGTATCAAGGGATCTTCGCTACCACCACGGGTTGGACATCCGCTAGCAGCGAGCCCCTGGTGGACGAACCTGCGCTGGACATGCTTCACTCCTTAGCTTCCATGCTTGACGTGGTGAAGTGGGAACCAGTATTCGGAGATGTACAAGCCAACATCTTTGAGACACTGGTACATGCTGAAGACTTGATCCGCAACGATGACTCCCTTACGGACTCCACAAAGCGATACCTAATCCAGCTAATCCAGCAAGTGCGGTTCACAATGGACAACCTGGCGACGGACGGCAGTGCGGCCGCCAGATCAGCTTCTATGCAATTAGTCGGAGCACTGACAACAACGGCGGTTACTGCGGAGACCCGGGATAAGGGTAGCGCTTACCTGAAGGTTGCCGTCGAGTTGGCGCGGACAGCAGCTACAACGGTTACAACGAAAGTAGTGGAGTCGGGTTTGGACTGGATAAACAGCTTGACGCCTTAGCTGTTGGATCCCCATTGACTTCGGGGGCTTCAACTCGCGGCTGATCCCGAAGCCGATGAATTTAGGACAGTGGTTCGGCGTCGCGGCCGTCGCCTTAGCTTCCGGCGGTTGCCGCCTGAGGGTTGCGCAGGGGCCCCTCTTTGGCAATATATTCCGGAGCCTCTGAAGCTGGGGTTCGGACAATAGACCGGGAAGCACCCTGTATGTTGGCTGTGATGCCCGGCGGCCACAGTTGTGTCGTCTTCGCCTAAGTATCCAGCCAAGGGAAATCTTGTTTTTGAACCATTCACTAGACCGAACTGTGCCGCTGTCTGTGCAGGATCACCCACAGCTGTTCAAGGCCATTTCCGAAGGCATCTTGGGTGACGAAACCGATGCTATGGAGCTGAAGAGTGAGTGGGACCTTTCAGATAAGAAGAAAGTAGGGGCCCTTGCCCGTCTCATCCTTGGCTTCGCCAATAGAGATCCGGCCGTATCCGCAAGGTACTTCGGAGGCGAGGCCTATCTTGTTCTCGGGATCGACACTAATCGTGCTGAAGGTGTTGTAAAGGCGGACGGCGCAACAGTATCCATGCAGATTCAGTCGTATCTAGGAACGCGTGGACCTCAGATTGTTCTGGACTATGACCGTTTTGGCGAAGTCGATGTTGCGGTCATAACTATGCTTGCGGTTCCTCGGGCCGCTCATATCTACGCTTTGGAGAAGGAGTTCACTGACTACAGCGGCCCTAAAGAGCGCCTGTGGCGAAATGGAACGATCTTTGTCCGCTCAGGGACTAGCACCGAAGTGGCGACTGCAGAGGATATTAGACGCCTAGAGCGTCGCTTGATTGGCGGGCTCCAGAAGCTAAAGCCGGAAGTCAACATCGAATGGAATCACCGCTCCCCAATCTTCTGGCTCGATGCATCAGACACTGAAGAATGGCTTGACGAACATCGGAAGCATCTGTTCGCCCAGCAAGAGCCTGAAGCGCCGACTCGGTCAGGGCCGTTTGATTTTGGTCAAGATTTGCTCATGTCATTAACCCCGGGAAAGCAAACCCTCAGTGAATATAAACGGGACCTGAACAAGTACATCGAGGATTGCAAGACCACGATACCTAGTTGGCTCAGCCACATCTGGCATTCCACCCGTGGCAGTCAGAGCACATTGAGAATTACAAACACGACGGATGAAGCGATGCTTTCTGCTCGCCTTACACTGCATATTTCGGCTGACGTAGGTGTGGTGACGGATGATCCCCAACCGGGCTGGCCGAGGCAGCCACTACCTGTTGGAAGGGAAAAATCTTCCTTCATGCATTCAACACTGGCTCAAAACCTCGCCTTCCGGCCGGGCATGATGCACAATCCTCAGCGTCCAACAGTGGAAAGGCTGCCGGGCTCTGTAAAAGTTCTGTTTGACCTGGGAGATATCGCCACAGAGGAATCCGTCATAACTTGGCCTATCAGTCTCCTCAGTCGAGCAGACGGACTGGCGGGGACAATTCCGGTTACTTGGACAATCACTGCCAATAACCGCCGTGGAACGGACAAGGGCACGTTATCCTTGGTCCCTACGGAAAGAGTGGCGACGAAAAACGTACTATCGAAGACCGTTCCACGGAAGAGCTAACGTGTCCCAGCGGCCCCTGAAACCAGGAACCCTAAGCGAGAGCCCCAAACCTGAACAGGTCCGGTACGGTGCTTCATTCCGGTCGGTTGATGTCAGGTTGACCTCTAGACCCTCTTGATCCAGCGTCAACAAAGACAAAACAAACCCTGTTCTGACAGCCCTTGTGTCTGGTCCCTGACGTCAGGTTGGGGTGTAGCTCAACCACCAACTTAGAAACGGGCAGCTACAGTGGGTACCAGCCGAGCAGTTGCGCAAGAAAGGCCGCCGCTCAACCAGTGAAGGCTCAAGCGAAGTGGTGTCGGTCCGCATGGATGCTTCACTGTTGCAGGAGCTTACCGCTCGCGCCGAGCATGTTCACCTGAGCCCTTCGAAAGCGATCCGCCCCGGGCGTCCGGGCGTGGATCAGCGCCGCGTAGGGCAGGCATGCATCCGCGCTTAAACACGGCGGGGGCCGACGGAACACTGCCGTCGACCTTTCCACTGCCGTGCGTGACGAACTCACGGGAGCCAGCTACGGGCCACGCCGGGTTTCGGTCGCGGAGGTCCTGGGTAGCTATCCGGTGGCCCTGCTGGCACCTGTGGATGGAGAAAAGGCATGACTCTGGTCAATGTTGGACCCGAACGCTTCGATGTGTGGGCGCCGGACGTTTCGTCGGTGGTGTTGTTGGCTGACGGCCGGCAGTACCCCATGCAGAAAAGGAAACGTCGCCCTGGTCCGAGGGATGGTGGACGGCGCCCGACGCCCCCGCGGACGGCGACGTGGATAACAGCTACCTGCTGGACGGGGACACCACCCCCGTTCCGGACCCCCGCTCCCGGCGGCTGCCCGCCGGCGTCCACGAACAGACCCGGACCTACGATCCTTCCGCCTACGCCTGGCAGGATTCCGGGTGGCGAGGCCAGGACCTGCAGGGAGCCGCCATCTACGAGCTCCACGTGGGCACCTTCACGCCCGAAGGAACCCAGGACGCCGCCGCGGAGAAGCTGGGCTACCTAGTGGACCTGGGCATCGACTTCATCGAGCTTCTGCCGGTCAACGGTTCAACGGGACGCACAACTGGGGCTACGACGGCGTCCAGTAGTACACGGTGCACGAAGGCTACGGCGGGCCCGGTGCATACCAGCGGTTCGTCGACGGCCGCCCATGCTGCAGGACTCGTGGCCGCGTCTCCGATAAACCCATCGGACCTGATCCCTGTAACGGGCGACTACCGGTCAAGGACAGCACTGCCTTTTATCGCCGGTTTCGAAGGCGTCGGTGTTGTTGAAGCTTCCGAAACAGACGATAGTCGGATCCGATTAGGCCAACGCGTTATACCCATTGGCTCCGCTGGATGCTGGCAGACTTCGATGGGGCTGCCGAAGCGGTGGGCTATGATTGCCGATTCCATCTGTTTCATTGCTGGCCTCCGGTGACAAATCCTACGGCCGGAACATGGGTTAGTGGTCGTTTCGAAGGAGCTACTAGAGACCTTACGCAGCGTTGGTGGGTGGCTTGGTGAGAAGATTTGTGTGTCCGGCAGGTGTGCCTTCGCTCCATGAAATCCGCTTCATCTCCCCCGGGGCCACGTTGATGACGTACCTTTTGGGGTCCGACAGTAGGCCGTTTCGCCGGCATTGAGTGAAGCAGTCAGGTTGCGGTCAGGATGTCCTTGAGAACGCCTTCCTGAAATGTCCGTGCTTGCCGCCTGTGGGCGGCGGGCCTCCGGAGCGTGCGGCAATTGACCGGTCGATTACCGCTGCCGGCTCGTAACCGGCCGCCAGGAGTCGGCGGGCGGCGTCGACTTTTGACAGCCACCTTCCGTAGCGTTGCCGGACCAGGGCCCGGCAGGCCCCTAGGACTGCATCATCAGCTCCGGCTGCAGGTCCGTCGCCAGCCTGGCCGGTCAGTGCCATCCACCAGTGCAGCGAGTCGATGAGCAGGTGCCGCAGATCATCCGGTGGTAGCTCTGCGAAAGCCTCTGATGCCGGTGGTCCGGCCAACACCCGGCCGCTTTGATGCAGGATGCTGCGGTCCAGCCCGTACCAGAAGAACCCGTCGGCGGCCGGACGGTCGGCGGGTTGAAGGCTCTGCCGGAAGGCCATGGCCGGGCCGTCTTTTAACTCGAGTTCGAAGCCCGGGTTCGGGGTTCCCGACTGCGCCGCAGCCCGGGTGTAGACCACTAGTTCCAATCCGCGCGCGGGACACGGCAGGGCGCTGTGCCGCAACCGAGCGATCAACTCCTGCTTTACGGTCTGGCTCAGTGGGTTTCGGCATAGCAGGGCAATGTCGATATCGCGACGGCCACGCTGGAAGGCATGCAGGGCCACCGATCCGGCCGCGTACGCCCCGGCGAACTCCGTGCCGAGCACCTCCCGGGCAACCTCCACGACGGCTTCGAGATATGACTACACGTTGCTGTCCGACATCACCCCATCATCCCCGATTTCGTTAAGGGGACCTGACGCATGGTGGTGTGTCTCTCGCCTCCCGTACGTCCTACCGGCGGTTGAAGTCTTACAGGCTCTGGAGGCACTGGTTCCGGGTAGAACGTTTACAGTCTCACGAGCCCTATTCTGAGTCAGCCCAGAGCCCTTTTGAGGACCTGCACCTCCGGAGCCACCTGGACAATCGGTTACTCGTTGGCGCCGGGCTTTCCGGTACATGACCGGGGCGCACGAAGAAACATCAAGCATCATCAGAGCATATCTAGCCCTAAGGTGGAACATCCTCTGATTCAACAGACCACGCGAGGTTGTGCAGGATTGTTGCTATCCGTCCGCGAATGGCACGGTTACGCCGTGAGCGCTGTTTGGGAATCTCAATTACCTGAGGGGCATTTGGTAGGGCGCTTCTTGCAGTCGCCTTACCGGCAGCCGTAACGGCCAGGAATTCGATGATCATGATGTCCTCTCAGATGTGGTGGTTTGTCCAGAAGGCTGTGGGTGTCCCTGTCAGACTTTCTTCGAACGCCTTATTACCGGTCATGCGTT
Source organism: Pseudarthrobacter sp. MOO14 (assembly GCF_058267675.1). Taxonomy (NCBI): domain Bacteria; kingdom Bacillati; phylum Actinomycetota; class Actinomycetes; order Micrococcales; family Micrococcaceae; genus Pseudarthrobacter; species Pseudarthrobacter sp. MOO14. The sequence goes on along the minus strand of NZ_JBZCRY010000002.1, from coordinate 60,269 downwards.
TGAACCCGGGACGGGTTTGTAAACGAGCCTGGAGTGGTCGGAATGGGTCAAGCGGGTCGGCGAATGATGACGGGGACCAGGATGGCCATCACTGCGGTCAGGGCAGCAACACCGATCATTGCCGTTTGGAGGTTGACCGCGCCCGCGAGAAGGCCCACATAGGGAGGGCCTGCGAGGAACCCTGTGTATGCGACGACCGTCAGGAGTGAGGTCGCGCGGCCGCGATGGGTCTCTGTCACCGTCCGCGAGACGATTCCAACGAGAGTCGGGAAGAGGACGGCTGTGCCGGCAGCCGCGAGGCCGAGTGCGACAAGGGCGACGACCAGCGTGGGGGCGAGGGCTAAACCGGTCGTGCCGAGCGCCGCGGCGGCGGCCCCAACAAGGAGCTGTTTCCGAGCGTGGCGGGGTGCAATGTGGCTCACAGAGAACCGAGTGATGGCGACAACAGCAGCGAATACAGCAGGTCCAAACGCGCTCACTCCAAGAGGCACCGATAGCTCGTCTTCAAGGAAGACTGCGCTCCAACTCTGGTGCGCGTTTTCGCTCGCGAAGGCTAATGCTCCCAATGCGCCTACGCCCAGGAGAAGGCTGGCGGGAAGAGTGCTGATGCGCGCGTGGGCACGGTCTTCAGTGGGGGAAGTTTGCTCGTGCTGAAAGGAAGATGTTCGCGTGCCCAAGACGATGGCCACGCACGCAGCTGCCGCTGCTGCGACCACGATCGCAAAGGGGAGGAGCGAGGGGAGAGCGATGGAATTGAGCGTCCCCGCGGTCAATGTTGCGACGACAACCAGCGTGGAGAAGGTGGCATGGGCAGGTGTAATGACGGGTCGGCCGGCGCGGTGTTCAGCGCGACCAGCGAGGGAGTTCAAAGCGACGTCGGCGGCGCCGCTCGTCGCGCCGACCACTGCCATGCCGGCGCACAGTGCGACCAGGCCGGCACTGGCGGTACTGGCGACAGCTACACCCGCCAGGCCAAGGCTTAGAAGCAGCGGACCGGCCAGCCACAGCCCAAAACGGTCAAGCAGCCGCCCGATGATGAACATAGCGGGTAATGCGCCCGCCCCCACGAAGAGGAGCGAGACTCCAAGTTCCATGTCAGAGACTCCAGCCTGCTCCCGAAGGCGTGGGATGGAAGCCCCCCATACGCCCCAGAATGCTCCAAAAGCAGCAAACCCCCAGAACGGGGCACGGACAAAGGGCGGCATGGAAAACACATGTGTAACGATACACAATGGTTGTAGCGTTACACAACTAGACTGATCTAGTGGGAACAAACAAAGACCGCGTAACCCTGGACGATGTCGCAAGGACCGCTGGGGTCTCCCGGATGACAGCCTCGTATGCCTTCAGTCGACCGGATCGTGTGGCTGCGGGAACCCGTCAAAAGGTTCTCGACGCGGCCGCACGGCTAAGATTTCGAGGACCTGATCCCAGCGGGCGGCTCTTACGCACGGGCGGACTACGGACACTTGGACTGGTCCTGGGGGAGAGCCTCGAGTACATCTTCGAAGACCCGCAGGCAACCACGTTTGTTGCGGGAATCGCACGTGAGTGCGCCGCGGCCGGGTATGGGCTGACGATCATCCCTACCACCGGAGAGAAGACGGACACCGACCGAATCACCAGTGCGGGTGTGGATGCCTTCGTCGTGTGGACGACCACGGCAGACGATCCCGTGCTGGGGGCTATACAGGACACCCGGCGTCCCGCTGTCGTCCAGGGAGGCCCCGCCGTCGAGGGCTTTTCCCTTGTCGGAATTGATGACCGCTCCGCAGCGAGGCACTTGGCACTGGCGGTGTGGTCTGATGCTGCGGCGCCCGGCGTGCTTTCGTTCCCCCTGGACCGGAGCCGCTTGGCTGGTATCCATTACGGCGTTGAATCGAACAATGTTCCGTTCCCCGTCACGCGGAACCGGCTCGCGGGATTCAAGGACGCAGCTAAGTTACTGGGGCATGACTGGGATTCGATCCCCGTCGCGGTTTGTTCCCACAACCAATCAAGCGATGCATCGCAGGCGATGAGGGCCCTCATGGCCACTGGCTACGCAGTCGACGCACTAGTTGCGATGAGCGATCAGCAGGCGATCGCCGCTCATCATGCCCTCGACAAAAGCCGACACGGAAAACCTCCCGTGCGGCTTGGGGGATTCGACGGATCCGAAGACGCGTTGGACCTTGGTATTACCAGCGTCCGGCAATCACTCGATTCGCAAGGCGCGCGCGCGGCACGTATCGCACTGGGCCTGGAAGATCCATCCGCGGAATTCACAGAACCGTGGAGCCTCACCCATAGCCTCAGCGGCGCCGGTCCTACAGATGTCCCTCAGGGTCCATCTGTAGGACCGTAATCGCCAGACGGGCAACCCGAACGGTCACTTGTCCGCGTTTAGCCGTGAGTCCCGGCCGGCTTCGGAAGCGTTGCTGAAGCAGGGCTTGATCGTCAGCCGCGAACGTATCAACGGCGGCGCGCACAGGCCCTTGCCCTTTCTCCTCATCGACCTTCTTCACGCTCATGAGGCAGGAATCGCCACAAGGGGAGTGGGTCACTATGAGCTTCGGAAACACGGGCGGGCAACCATGCTCCGACCCCTTGTACAGGGGGAAGGATCAGCTGCTGGCGCCGGAGACAATGACTCCGGCGCCAAGAGCTGCAAGGATTCCGCTGCTTGCCCGTTCGATACCCGCATTGACTTTGGGCCGGCGCAGCCATGCCATCGCCTTATTCGCAATAAGGGCAACGACTACAGCCAAATACATGAATCCAACGACCGCTTCGATACAGCCCAAGATCATCGAGGTAGCCATGATGTCGCCGCCGTGGGGTATGAACTGCGGGACGACGGCAAGGTAGAAGAGCCCAACTTTGGGTGAAGATGCATGCAAATTTGCGAATGATGCAGGTCCATCTATTTCACCCAGGGCTTCATCGCTCAACCCCGAAAAGTGCCGCCTCGGGCCGCCCGGTCTGCTTTCAGGGCCTCCAGTGCCTGTGACACGGAGTCGAGTGCCTCAGCGCGTCTTTCCTGTTTGTACCTCTCCGACGGTGGCCGTCTCGACCTCCGGTTCGACCGATACACGGCAGTAACCGCAGTTGGCCCTTCAGGGGAATCTCCGAGGGGATCGTAAAAATACACGGCCGCGTCGTTCAATGGCTTGCGATCCTTCTGCCTACGCGTCAGGGGAACCCAGGTCGCCAAGGCTTGCTCATGACGGACATACGGCGGCGTACCAGCCTGTCCTGCTGATGATTTTGTGTGCGTTCTGCAGAGGGGTGGAATCATCCCCGCTTTTGCAGTCAATGCATCCTGCAGGCCTTCGTCTTTGAAGGGAAAGCCGACGGCATTTCCTGCGGTCATCTCTCCCGCTAGTGGCTAGGTAAAGCGTTGCCAGACGGACCAGTAACGGCGAAATGAGCTATTGGTTTGCCCAATCGCCAATCCGATATTGGCGCATTAGAGTCAAACCCGAGACGCAAAGGATCAGCACTTTCTAGCAGCCGGATTGAGCTCGAGTTTGCAGAGCAGCATCTGCTGCCGCCAAGGACCTTGACTGGAGGAGCGGTGCTCGGGTCGTGTGGCTCAGGTACTGCGCGTCTCACACGTTAAGCCGTGTGTAGCCTTCGTTCTGTGGGCCGGGTCTAAGCCGTGGACTCTTCATGCGCGGCGGATAAGCACGCCGTCGGATTTCGCGTAGAGTCTACGTGTCTCAACGCCCTCGGCCTTGAGCCACAGGACATTTCCGCTGAGCGAGACCTCTTCGGTCAGGCCCTTTTCGATTGTCTGTGCGTTCTTTATGATCTCGACGGGGTCTCCCTCTTGGAGCTCCGTCCAGTCCGTCAGTGCAGCTTTATGAGCAGTTCGGTTGGCGATGACTGCTGTTCGTGCCTTCATTTCCTCTTCAGCTCTTTCTTGAATAGGGGTTGATCAGTGGGTTGCATCGTGTGGGCCTCCGCCGGTGCTTCTGCGAATCGGGTCGCCAAATGATTCGCAGAAGCACAGTCCCTATCTCGGCGGAGGACACAAATTTAGGCGTGCGTGCGGTAGATATGCTTGACCTCTTGGAATTCCGCGAGGCCGCCGGGGCCGTTGAGTCGGCCTTGTCCGCTGTGCTTGTAGCCGCCTTCTTCGAACTGGTCCAGGATCTGGGCCCAGGCGTTTGTCCAGACCGTTCCGGCGTCGATCCGGGAGGACACCCGCAGCGAGCGGCCGCCATCGCGGGTCCAGACTGACGCGGCAAGGCCGTACTTGGTGGCGTTGGCGCGAAGGATGGCCTCATCTTCGTCTTCGAATACCTCGAACGTGGCCACAGGACCGAAAATTTCCTCCTGAATCAGAGGCGAGTTGAGGTCCTGAACTGAGACCAGCGCCGGCAAATAGAAGGCACCTGGTCCCTGAACGCGACCACCGCGGACAATGAAGTCCTCCGGCTGGGCGTGTTCTTCCAGGAAGGCGTCGACGCGTTCGACAGCGCTTTGGTCGATCAACGGACCCATCTCGGTATCAGGATCAATCCCCGGGCCCACGACAACACGCTTGAACGCATCGGCCAGGCGCTGGCTCAACTCTTCCGCGATGTTCTTATGGGCAAGAATCCGGCTTCCGGCCATGCAGAACTGTCCGGCGAAGACAGTAATGCCCTGGGTCAATGCGGGGACCACCGCGTCAAGGTCGGCGTCGTCAAAGACGATCATCGGGCCCTTGCCGCCCAGTTCGAGAGACAGCCGCTTGAGTTCCCCGGACGCTTCGGTGGCGATCTGCTTGCCGACTGTGGTGCTGCCCGTGAAGGAGATGACCTGCACTTTGGGTGACCGGACGATTTCCCGGGCCGCGTTGCCTGTTCCGGTGAAGAGGTTGAAAACCCCGGCGGGAAGGTCCTTGACCTGGGCGAACAGTTCGGCGATCAGGCTGTTGGTCAACCCGGTCTGAGCCGGCATCTTCACCACAACTGTGCAGCCGGCAGCGAAGGCAGGCGCGATGGACCGGATGGAGAGGATTCCGGGTGAGTTCCAGGGAGCGATAACGCCCGCGACGCCAAGCGGCTCGCGGAGCAGAAAGGATGTCGCGCCGTCGTAGACCTGGGCAGCGGTGCCATGGTCAGTGAGGGCCTGGCCTGCGTAGTAGCGCAGCTTCGGGGCCGCGATGCTCAGTTCGAACTGGGCCTGGGCCAGGGGTTTGCCGTTCTCGAGACAAATTGCCCGAGCCAGGGTGTCCAGGTTCTTTTCCAGGAGGTCCGCCAGCTGCCACAGTACGGATGCGCGCAATTCCCTTTTGCGGCGCCATTCAGTGCTGTCGAAGGCATTGACAGCAGCGTCTATGGCCTTCTTGGCGATGTTTTGGTCAGCTTCGTGGAACTGGCCCAGGGTTTCGCCGGTGGCGGGGTTGGTCGAGTCCCGGAGGGGACCCTCGGCGACCCAGTCCCCGTCAATGAAGTGACGGGCGGGCGTGGCGTGAAACGGTGTGTAGGTCATGGTCTCTCCTAGGTAGGTCGTGGCGGGGTTCAGAAGACGACGACGGGTTTGATGACGGTGCCGTTCTTGGCGTCGTCGAGGGCATCGTTGATGGATGCGAAGGGGTAGGTGGTGATGAGCCGGTCGAAGGGGAACCGGCCTTGTTGCCAGAGTTCAATCAGGGCGGGGATGAAGATCTGGGGCACGGAGCTGCCCTGGATGACTGTCCTGACGCCCCATCCGCGGTTCAGGGATGCACCTGTTTCCAGGGGCACTTCTGTGCCGGCTTTCGCTGAGCCAACTTCTGCTGCCACCCCGCGGATGGCAAGGCTGTCGACTGCGGTGCGGAGGATGCTGGGCCGGGCGGTGGTATCGAGGGCGAAATCCAGGCCGTTGCCTCCGGTGATTTCCAGCAGTTGCTTGCCCAGGTCCGGGTCGTTGCCGTTCAGGACGTGGGTTGCACCGAGCTCCTTGGCCAGTTCGAGGCGTTCAGGGATGACATCGACGGCGATGATCCTGGTTGTCGCGGTGACTTTGGCCGCCATGATGGCGGCCGACCCGACCGCCCCTGAACCGAACACCGCTAAAGCTGCGCCCGGTCCCGGACGGAACTCGTTCAGAACCGTTCCGGCCCCGGTATTGATGCCGCAGCCCAGCGGTGCCAGCAGCGTCAGGTCGGCATTCGGGTCTACTTTGACGATGCTGCGTTCAGCCACGTTGGAGTAGGCACTGAATGAGGACTGGCCGAAGAAAGTTGACCCGATCTCGGTTCCCTCGATGCTGAGGGATTTTGATCCGTCCGGCCTGGAGGCCGCGAAGTTTCGGGCGAACAGTTCGTGGCAGTAGGCCTGTCGTCCCGAAACGCATTGGCGGCAATGACCGCAGGAGTTCGCCGAGAGAACGACATGGTCGCCGACGGCTATGCCCCTGACATGGGGGCCAATTTCTTCGACGACGCCGGCGCCTTCGTGCCCCAGGACCGCCGGCAGGGGCGTGGGGATGATGCCGTCCCTGACGGCTGCGTCTGTATGACACACCCCGGACGCCACCATCCTTACCCTCACCTCGCCTGCGGTCAGGGGCCCCAGGTCCAGGTCGTTGAACTCAAACCGTTCACCTCGTGGGTGAGCGACGGCGGCTTGTGTCTTCATGGGGTTCTTTCTGTTTGGCTGCCCGGCCGACGCTTCCAGACCGTTCCGGTCCAGGAACGTCGGCCCGGGCGTAGGAGGGGGCCTAGTTGATTGCCGCCGCGGCGACTGATTCTGTCGCAGCGGAAGCTTCGACAACTTCAGCGGTCACGGTGTTGGTGACCGCACCGATTCCGTCGACTTCAACGGTCACGACGTCCCCGGGGGCGAGGAGGAGGCGGGGCTTCCGCCGGTAGCCGACCCCACCGGGGGTTCCGGTGAGGATGACGTCGCCTGGTTGCAGTTCGGTGAAGGTGGAAATCTGCCCAACAAGTGTGGGCACATCGAAGACCAGGTCGCTGACGGGTGCTTCCTGGACGACTTCACCGTTGAGGATGGTCCTGATGCTGGCGGTGTCCAGTTCGAACTCGTCGGGGGTGACGATGACCGGTCCGAGCGGTGTGCTGCGGTCCCACGCCTTACCCTGAAGCCATTGATGGGTCTTGTACTGGAAGTCGCGCATGGTGATGTCATTGGCCACGGTGAAGCCCAGGACGTGATCCATGGCGGCAGCCGGGTCGATCCGACGTCCCCGCTTGCCGATGACGATTGCGAGTTCGCCTTCGTAGTCCGTTTCCGTTGACTCGGGAGGCAGCTGGATGTCGTCGTTGGCACCAATCAGGTTCGATGCGTACTTGGGGAACAGCACCGGATATGTCGGCAGGTCCCGTCCTGTTTCCAGGATGTGTGAGCGGTAGTTCAGCCCCACGCACAGCACCCGTGCGGGGGAGGGGCTTGCCGGAAGCACCTTCACCGCATCCAGCGGGGTGCGGTCCTCCTCGCGGCGGCCGGCGTTCCGCAGCTCGTCCGTTCCGTGGTTCGCATCAATGGCTTCCAGGCCAATGAGCGGAACTATGCTGTCGCCCTCCAGGACACCCACATGATTTTTGCCGTTGACGGTGTAAGAGATGTACCTCATATCCGTCCCTCCTCGCTGGTCTTGCGCCAGGCCGGCTTCTGGCCGCCCCACATGTTGACGCTGAACGGGTCCGGGCTCCACCGGCGCGGTACGTAGGTGACGTGATCGTCGTAGAACTTCTCCATTTCCGCAGACAACTCAATGTGGTTGCCGGCCGGGTCATCGAAGAAGACAAACAGGTTGTTTCCCGGGCCGTGCCGGCCAGGACCCCATGCCACAGGCACGTCGAGTTCGGTAAGTCGGTCGCACCAGGACTTAAAGTCTTCCCATTCGGCGAGGTCATAGGAGTAGTGATCCAGAACCCCCGGGGTTCCGACGTTGACCACGGCAAGGGTGTGGTGGTCGCGGTCGCTCCTCAACCAGCAAAAACGGCCGTCTGCCAGTTGGTCGCTGATACGGAACCCGATGGTGTTGACGAAAAAGTCGATCATCGGCTGGATGGCATCCGTTCCGATGGTGGTGTGCTGGAACTTGATCGGCCGGCGCCCGGTGTCCGCCGCATTCTCACCCTGGCGCTGGACCTGTGAGTGGAAATGCACGGGGGTACCGTCCGGGGTCTTGGTGACGATGGCCTCGATCGGTCCTACGCTCTCGTCCACATACGAGGGGTCGAGGTCGGATACTTCATAGCCAGCCGCTTTGAGACGGCGCGAGATTCCCGCGATGCCATCGACGTCGCGGACCTCAAACGCGAAATGATCCAGTCCTGCCTCGCCCTGAACAAGGTCCATGACGTGGTGCCCGGCGCCCCAGCCAAGACGTACACCGCCGTCGGGCAGTTCGTCCTGGCGCACCATCCCGAGCACGCGGCAATAAAACCGCTCGGCTGCGGCCAGGTCAGGCACGCGGAAACCGATATGTGATACGGCAGTGCGGGTGAGTGCTCCGGCATCCCGTTCCTCTTTAAGCACCACTCGCTGCAGCCCTTGGGGCATGATTCCTCCTCGTGTATTCCATCTGTGACTCGATGAGCGAAACCCCGCCGTCCAGGCGGGCCGCCGTCCAAAGCCGCCGCTTCCCTTGGGTGATCCGACGCCCGAGCACATCTTGTTCCGTGTAATGTATGCACTTTGGCCGAGGGGTGTCAAGGGGTGGCTTGCAGAGATTCGACCTCCTGCTCGCAAGAATCCGCGGCAACAGCGGTTCACTGTCCGGTCAGTTGCTGAGAATCGCACAATTTGTACCCAGTCTTTGATATCAAGGTCTAGGCACAGCCAGCACTAACTGCATACACTGTTTCCATGAATTCCGGACATACCGCGCGGTTGAGCCTGGACTCCCGTCAGGAACGGACGGCGCTGGTCAGTGGAGCAGGCAACGGGTTAGGCCTAACCGTCGCGCGTGCTATCAGTGCAAGCTTGGTGCGTATCATCCTCGCCGTTTACGTCCGAGCGAAGCTCGAGCACGTGCAGCAGCATGTCAGCGGCCCTTCGCATGCGCCAGCCCTTGATGTAAGTTCCAACGAGTTGTTGCGGGTAGCTGCGAAGGCCGTTGGCGATGAGGACGTGTCCATCCTGGGGGAGACGTCAGGTTTCACGGGCCGCCGCGCCGCGCCGTTTACCGAGAAAGAGCTAGCCGACGGAGACGAGGTCTTTGTCGGCGGCCGCCGCAGCGGTTACGTCACGTGCTGCCGTGCGGGCCTGGTCGTACGATTGTGATGAACATGATCGAGGTAGAGACCAAAATCCGTGATCTGGAGAACAGCCGCGCATTAGCCATGCGCGCTGCCGATATCGAAAACCTCAGTGGCTTGCTCGATGACCGCCTTATATACACCCACTCGAATGGCTCACGCGAAACGAAGGCGTTATACCTCCGTCGCCTTTCTGCTGGAACTCTTTGTTATGCCGACCTGCAAATTTCGACTGACAGCATCACCGTGCTGAACGGCGCAGCCATCGTCGTCGGCGAGATGGACGCCACTGTTGAGGTGGACGGGAGACGCTCGGAAATACATACCCGAACACTCGCCGTTTGGCATCTCGTCAAGCACCAATGGCGGCTTATCGCCTTTCAAGGGACGCCGCGCCGTTAGATCGGACGTGTCGCTCGGCGGAACCCGTCCCGGCGATCACGGGACTTCTATGGGGTGATACGGGCGCCCGGGCGCGCTATGAGAGGCCGGCCCTTGGCCGGCTGCTGGACGAAATAAACTCCACGTGCAACCCTCACTGGCTGAAACCGCGACGGCCGCTACAAGAGTTCCCAAGGCCACCCACCAGCCGCTTCACGATGCTAGTGGCGCTCATCCGGGGCCACAGGAGCCGGAAACCTGGCGGTCGCCGCCAGTGCCGGCGCTTGCTGCTGCCCAAACACGAAAAGGCAGGGCTCATCGGGGCACAGCGGGACGCATTGGACGGACTTGCCCAGCCCGTGGACCGGGACGTCAACCGGGCCCGGCGGCGTCTATTCCGGCCGGATTACGATGACCTTCGACTGTCGATGCTGTCCAGGTTGCTTGACCAAAGATTGGGCTGTTGGGAACACGTCGATCCCTGCCGTCAGTGTCAGCTGCGGATCGTCGTCGTGCCGCCTTGCCGACTGGCCTTGAGCCCTGTGTAGTCAGCCATTCGCACCAAGCCAGCTGTAGTCAGGGAGGTATGATTCCCGATCACGATCGTATGTCTCACCCCGGACTGCCTGGCCGCCACGATGCCAGCTTCAGCGTCTTCGAAAATGAGGCATTTTTCGGGACTAACATCTAGTTCGCCTAATGCCTTTGCATATCCTTCGGGAGACGGTTTTCCCATGCTGACATCCTCAGCTGCGATCAGAACGGAAGGTACCCTCAGCCCGGCTGCAATCAGCCGTTTAACTGCAAGGTCCCTGGTCGCCGATGTCACAATGGCAATCGGTGTGTCGTCGAGAGCTTCCAGAAAACGTGACGCACCCGGTATCTCGATGACCCCGTCAGTTCGTTCCAGTTGCTCCGCATCCACCTTGGACGCGGCAGCCTCAACGTCGTGCCCCTGGGGAAGGAACCGTTCGACCGTGTCCCGGGTCTGCCGGCCGTGCGCGAAGCGTAAAAGTGTGGGGAGATCCAGCGAATGCTGGGTGGCAAAGTCGGCCCACGCCGCTTCCACCACGGCCCTGGAATCCACCAGAGTGCCGTCCATATCGAATAGGACGGCCGCCACTGATGCAGAAAAGTCCGTCTTAGCAGATCTCTGTTGGACACGCCGACCGTCCGGTGGCGTCCATTTGAACTGGGTGATCTCAGTGGTGGCCAGGGCCGCCGCAATCCTGTCGGACATGATGGACGGCATTTCGGGAAGTTGATCGAGCCGGAACCACCTCGCATCGTGGTTTTCGTCGTCCGCAGGGTAAGGCTCACCGGCCGTCCAGCTGAGCTTGAACACGAAATCCAGGAACTGTGCTCTGTCACCGTTGGCGTAGGTCAGCGGCGGCAGCGCTTGCACCATGGCGAGCTTGTCAGGGACAGCGTGAACAGAGGTTTCCTCGAATGTCTCACGCACTGCTGCATCCGCCGGTTCTTCGCCCGGATCGATAATGCCTGTAACTGGCCCCCAGACACCCGTTTCCGTTCCTTGCACCAGCAGGACTTTGTCGTCATCGAACACAACTGCCGTCACGCCTGAGAGGGCCAAGAGGTCTTTCCCTACCTTGTGCCGCAGAGAGCGGATGAAGTCTGGGGTCGGCATTGATTTGCTCCTTTGGAGGACCGTCGGCAGCCGATGCGACCGACGGTCCTCGGTATTCCGACTTCGCATGAGATGTTCATGCTCACCCCTGCGGTCCTAAAGACTGCAGGGCCTAGGGGGTTGAATTCTTGCAGGTCTAATTCGCCAAAGCCGACGCGTTACCCGGATCACCACACTTCCCTGGATGACCAACGGATGTTAGCTGCAGGAGGGCGCTACCGCGAGACGTGCGGCAAACGATGCCTCTGTTGCCTGCCGTCCTTGCGGGCACGGTGAACGGGCGGATAAGACAGGTTCAAAGCAGCCCGCGGATCGTTCCCCCGATATCGAAGGCTGCGCCGTTTACGTGCGAAGCGAGTGGCGATAGCAGGTAGGTGACCATGGTCGCGACGTCGTCTGGGTCGGCGATGCCAAGAGGCATTTGCCGTTCCTTCAGGTAGATCTTCAACGCTTCGTCCCTGTCGGTACCATATAGGTCGGCCAAACGATCAACAACGCCGCCAGGGCGCGACCACAGCCCGGTCCACACAGGTCCGGGGAGCACCGCGTTGATGCGAACCTGCGGAGCGTGCTCGATCGCCAGAGCTTTCGACAAATAGAGCAGTGCAGTTTTCATCGAGCCGTAATCGACTGGAACCGGCTCTGGTTGCTTAGCCAGGTCGGAGGAGACATTGACTACGGCGGCGCCCGGCTTCTCACGCATTCGAGGAAGTAGCACACGACAAGCTCGCACGTGGCTCATGAAGTTCAGTTCAAAGCACGCCTGCCAGCCGTCATCAGTTAGTTCACCGAATGGCGTCGACATCGCAACGCCGACATTGTTGACAAGCAGGTTCGGGCAATCGCCCAATCGCGCCATTGCTTCTTCTGCTGCCCCTACCGCGCCGTCTGCCGATCCCAAGTCGGCGACGATAAGCACAGGCTCGTGACCATCGACTGTCCATTCGTCTCGGTGCGCCATGAGCGCTGTCTCATCGCGATCGGAGACCGCGACTCGCACGCCTTCGGATACTAGGCGATGCACGACCGCCGCACCGATACCCTGCGCTCCGCCTGTGACGTATGCGCTTGATCCCATAAGTCTAGAATCCATGTTAGCCCTTCGAACTTTCTTTCTGCTGGTCGGAAAACAACTGTGTGTGCGCCCTTTTGGCTCGACCGGTGCAGAAGACGCTCGCCGCTATGTGAGATCTGGAACGTCTTCGGTCACCATTCGTAGTGCTGCGCGTAGGCGCCTGGGGTCGTACCCTGGGTCGATCATGGCCATCGCGCCAATGGCTGTTCGTGCAAAATGGACCCCGAGCGCCGCGCCTGCGGCAGCGGGGTCGTTCGCCAGGACTGCGTCGCGGATTGCTGTGTGGTCGGAGTCCATGACGGGCCACGCGTGCGTAGCTCCCGTCATGTACATCCGTCGGCAACGGGCCGCGTTGTCGGACAAATCCTGAAGCATTCGCACGGTTCGCTCGCCTGCCCGGTAATTGAGCAGTTCATGGAACCGGGCATGCGGCGCAGTCCAGCCTTCGTAGTCTTCGCTTGTCGCGCACCCTCTCATCTCCTCCAGGCAGGAGTTGAGCTCTTCGATGTCATGCTTGCCCATTTTTTGCATGGAAATGCGCACGGCGAGGGCCTCGTTGACGATGCGGAGTGCGTAGATCTCCTCCAGGTCCTCGATGCTCACGGGGCTCACGCGCACGCGTTGATTGTGCTCCGATTGCACCAGACCCTCCCGCTCGAGCATGCGAAGCACTTCCCGGATGGGCGTGCGCGACACTCCAAGTTCGGCCGCTAGGTGTACCTGGTTAAGGACTGATTCCGCCGGGAGGCGTCCAGAGAGGATCCAGTCCCGAAGACGGTCATAGATCCAGGCAATGGAACCCGACTCTTTCGAAGCCCCGGAGCCCCGGTACCTCACATCTGTTGCTTGCTGGCTCAAATGAATCCCTAGCTTTCCGTGGAGGTGCAATCAATGTGCATACACATTCTACTCTTCCCCGAATTATGCAGCCGACTGACGCTCCGCAGAGCCCCAAAGACCAAGGGCGCAGCGCTCAGATGTGTCGTCAGGCGCTCGGAGTGTCTACATCTAGGGTCGTCACGAACAGCTCCAAGTCACTTTCGGCGCGAACTCTGATCGTTGCCCGGTACCCAACCGTGACGGCACTTCCCGTCGTGAGCTTCTGCTGAGTCGAGCCCAACTCGAGAGTGCCCTCGCCGGACATGACGAAGATTGAGTACTCGCAGTCCGTGGCATCGAAGTTCGTCTCGGTGCCGGCGTCAACCAGGACTCGGGAGAAGCTCCGCCAAGGTCCTTCGAAGTACTCTTTGGCATCGAGGGTCTGGCCAACGGCCAAACGGCTTACGTGTCCGGGCATCAGTTGTTCTCCTCCTCGGCGCGAGAGGCGCCACTATTGCTGTCGTCTTCCTCAGTGGGCCGTCGCGGCGGCAACTTGCCGCTGATGGCAGGGGGGAATACCTCGATCACAACGTATTCGAGACGTTCGTTGCCGGTATTCCAGATCGCATGCTTGGAGTGTAGGGGCGTTAACACGATGGAGCCGGGTGATACGTCGTAACGTTCCCCGTCCAGTTCGATCTCAGCGGTTCCCTTAAGGAAGAACCAGATCTCCTCGGTGTGGCTGTGCGTGTGCAGGCCTGCGCGGCCGCCCGGGTCAAAGGCCACCCATTCGATTCCGTCCCACTCGCTATAGAGGTGGGCGCCAGTGGCGGCCCGAAGCCAATACATGACTCCATCGCCGCCGTGCACACCCAGGACTGCCCCTGCGTTTTTGGTGTGACCGGTAATCACTGTCGACATTATCTAGTTCCTTCCATGCCGCGTTAAAGAGCACTGGGCTCCGCGGTCATAACTTGGGCTAAATCTTCTGAATTAATGAAATGCAGAGCTAGGGGTGGCCCCAGGGGAAGAAGAGCCGCGCAGAACTACAGCTCTCTGCCGCAGCGCCGCGTTGATGGAAAGCCACAACACTCACTCACTCACTGATAGGGGCGAAGCTGACGCGTGCCCGGCGCGGACGGGCTCGACCATAATCTGGACCAACTCACCGACTCCTTCGATGGAACTACGCAGCTCTTCGCCCGGCTGCAGGAACCGCGGCGGAGTCATCCCCGCACCCACGCCGGCGGGTGTACCCGAAAAAATGAGGTCGCCCGGGTAAAGCTCAACAATTTCTGAAAGCCTGCTGATCAGCTCCGGGACAGAGAAGATCATCTGCGACGTGCGGCCATGCTGAACCACCACGCCATCGATCTGCGCTTGGATCTCCAAATCGTCCACGTTCGTGAGCTCATCTAACGTGACAAGGGCGGGGCCAATTGGCGAGAAACCGCGATGTGACTTGGCCAGGCTGAACTGTGGGGCTGGCCCGCGGTGCTGACCTTCCCGCTCCGACAGATCTTGCCCGACGGTTACGCCAGCGACGTAGGTCCAGGCATCGGCGGCACGAATGTTCCGCCCCCCTCGTGCCAGCACGGCAACTAGCTCGACCTCCCAGTCAACGGAACCGCCATCGGGGATGCCTACCTCTGTGACAGGTCCGGTAAGCGACGAGGGAAACTTGGTAAAAACAACCGGATCGGCAGGTTTGACGAAACCAGACTCGGCGGCGTGAGCTGCGTAATTCAGACCGACCGCGAGAATCTGCCGGGGCTCAGGAACGGGGGCGCATAGGTCCTCAACACGGAATGGCTCTCCATCAGCTCCCGTCAAGGGGGTATTGGCGGCCCACGTGTTGAACTCATTCCACCGGTGGAAGATTCGCTGTGGTTCAGCATCGAATCGTCCCTCACTCGCACGCTGAACGTCCACTGCACGTCCCTCGACTTCAAGGCAGAGTCGGCCCGCAAGGTTGATCAGTCGCATATCAAATCCTGATTCTCTGTTTCGTCTGAGGACACGGCGAGCGAGGCGCAGCCACGCTGGCCAACCCTCCGCTACCAGAACATCTGCTATGTAATGTATGCACTTTTGGTCCAGGTGTCAAGGGTGGCCCGCGCACAGGCAGGAGTGTCGCGACACGGTCAATCAGGGGGTTTGTGCAACCAGCCAAGGACTCACCGCGACAGGAAGGCGCCAGCCGCAACCCTACTGCAGGCTACGACCGGGGCCTGGGCGTCCCTGAAATGCATACATTCTAACGACAAACATGCCGATTATTCCCCGGCGAAAGGTGCGTGGTTCACCCTGGCTCCACCGTCGCGACTTCCTCGAATTCGGGGCTCACGAAGTTCACAGTGACCGCGGCGAGCATTGTGGCTAAAAGTCCAAGGGCGGACGGAATAATCTGAATGGGCTGTGAACCTTGGACCTGCTTACCAGCCGCGTTCGGCGAGGCGGTGCGGCTGAGGGATCTCGTCGACGTTGATGCCCACCATGGCTTCGCCCAGGCCACGGGAGGCCTTGGCGATGACGTCGGGGTCGTCGTAGAAGGTGGTGGCCTTCACGACGGCGGCGGCACGCTGGGCGGGGTTGCCGGACTTGAAGATGCCCGAGCCGACGAACACGCCGTCAGCGCCGAGCTGCATCATCATTGCAGCGTCAGCCGGGGTGGCGATGCCACCGGCGGTGAAGAGCACCACGGGGAGCTTCCCGGCAGCGGCAACTTCCTTGACCAGTTCGTACGGGGCCTGCAGTTCCTTGGCCGCAACGTACAGCTCGTCCTCGGGCAGCGCGGAGAGCTTGGCGATCTCAGCACGGATCTGGCGCATGTGCCCGGTGGCGTTGGAAACGTCACCGGTGCCGGCCTCACCCTTGGAACGGATCATCGCCGCGCCCTCGTTGATGCGGCGCAGCGCCTCACCGAGGTTGGTGGCACCGCACACGAAGGGAACCTTGAAGTTCCACTTGTCGATGTGGTTGATGTAGTCCGCCGGGGTCAGGACCTCGGACTCGTCGATGTAGTCCACACCGAGGGACTGCAGGACCTGGGCCTCGACGAAGTGGCCGATGCGGGCCTTGGCCATGACCGGGATGGACACGGCATCGATGATCTGGTCGATCATGTCCGGATCGGACATCCGGGACACGCCGCCCTGGGCACGGATATCGGCCGGCACGCGTTCGAGCGCCATCACAGCAACGGCACCGGCGTCTTCGGCGATGCGGGCCTGTTCGACGTTGACGACGTCCATGATGACGCCGCCCTTGAGCATCTCAGCCATGCCGCGCTTCACACGGCTGCTGCCGGTCAAGGGTTCAAATTCGGTAAAGTTCATGGTCCTGTCCTTGTCCGTGGCACAGCGGTGCCGGAGATTAGTTAGACAGGAGTGGAGCCAGGTCCCCACCCGGCTCCACTCCTCCATGCATCTTCTGCAAGATGCAGCTCCTACGGCCAGTGCCTGCCGATCTCAGGAGCAGCCAGCTCCCCTGGGTTCAGCAGGGGATTATCCGCAAGTCTTGGCAATCCGGTGTCCCAGCTAACTTCCACAGTTTCTGAGCTACGGCCATGCAGTTTCGAGTTGCACGTGGCCGTCTAGACCGGGGGTTGCCACGACCGCGGACTTTTGGCCGGCTAGGCATTGATGGATCCCTGGCATGAAAAGGCAGGTCCGAGAAGGTTTCCGTGACTCCCTCGTGTGCGGTCAGGGGCCAGAGCTACCTCGTAAGCACACGGATGCCCAGGACGACAACTTTTCGGCGCGGCGAGTCCCGCGTCAGGGAGCGGGTCAGAGCGCGGCAATCCGCACCTGGAATCGCCGTCCTGGCCGTATTCGTGGTTTACGAGGCGTCCGTGTCGCGGCGGAAGAGGCTGGCTCCGCCATCGGCACGTAAGTCAGCTCCCGTGATGTAGGAAGCGTCATCCGAGAGTAGGAACCGGGTAGCCTGTGCCACGTCCTCTGCGCTCTGGAAGCGGTCGAGTGGGACCGTCCGTCGAGCGCGCTCAGCGTAGGCCGCATCGGTACGGATCTGTCGCTGCGCCATTCCGGCGTCCACGATACCGGGGGACATCGTGTTCACGCGGATCCCATACTGACCCAGCTCCAATGCCATGACCCGCGCCATCATGCGGAGGCCCGACTTCGAGACGCAATAAGAGGTCGATCCATAGTCCGGCACATCCTGGGCCCACGAACTGATGAGCACGATCGACCCAGGCGTCTTCGTGGAGACCAGCCGCCGAGCCGCTGCTTGTGCAAAGATCAGCGAACCGGTGAGATTGACCGACAACATCTCACTGAACTCGTCAGGTTCCAGATCTAAGAATGGAGCTCCCCTGTAAATCGCAGCATTGGCAACGACCCCAGTCAGGTCGTCGATTCCGGCAAACAAGCGCTCAGTGCCTTCAACATCTGCAGCGTCGAGCTGCTGGTAAACAGCCTTGTCTCCTGCTCCGAGCTTGTCGAGATCCGCTGCCGCCTCACTCGAAGAGCGGCGACCGGTCAGCACGACGCGGGCTCCACAGGAGACAAGCTCACGTGCCATGGCGATGCCGAGGCCACCCAGGCCACCGCTGATAACAATCGTTCCACGAAGCGGGCTCCGGCCCGCCGATGTTGCATCTGAAGGTTGAACCGTAGTCGTCATGCAACAAGTGTATGCACAATGTGCAACTCGTCAAGGTCTCGCGCTGTATGTTCTTGACTGCGGGCTACACTCTGCATACATTTATGGGTACCGAGCAGCCCGGTCCCTGTGCGCCTACATAAATCGATTGGGCGCCTTGGACCACAGGGGCTGACACTCTTGCTAAGCCAAGAACCATCCAGTTCGTCGGCCGCCTCGTCGACGTCCAACACCCAAAGGAGTCAAAGTGAATAACTCCGTACTGACGACGTCGTCGACGTCGCTGACCGGGGCCGGTGCCGTTCCCACAAACATGCGGGCCGTGGTACTTGCGGGTCCCAAAGTCGTAGAGGTTCGCGAGAGTCCCGTACCCGCCCTTCGCCCGGGCCACGTGCTGGTCAGGACTGCGTACGTCGGACTCTGCGGAGCAGATGCGGCCATGTGGGACGGAAGCAGCGTTTATTTGAGTCAAGGCCTTAAAGCGTACCCGTTCGTATTCGGTCACGAGTGGTCAGGCGTGGTCGCAGCAGTTGCGGACGATGTAAGAAACGTGCTGCCGGGCGACCGCGTGGTGGGCCACAACTTCATTACCTGCGAAGTCTGCCCTGCGTGTCGAAGCGGACGACGTACGCATTGCTCCGATCGATCCGAAATGGGCATCCTCGGCGACTACCCCGGCGCGGCAAGCGAATACGCCCTCGTCCCGGCGAAGGTGCTCGCATCCCTGCCGGATACAGTCACGCTCCGCGACGCGGCGCTCCTCGAACCCGCCAGCACGGCCCTTCATGCAGTCACGCGTGTCAACGTCAAGAACAACGACCGTGTTGTCGTCTTCGGCACCGGAGCGGTCGGCCTGCATGCCGCGCAAATTGCGGCAGGCCGAGGCGCCACGGTCGATGTCGTTGGTATCGACGACGCTGGACTCCAGCTGGCGCTCCAGTTGGGGGCGGCGAGAGCTCTGCGCCCTGAGGAAGCTCAGAGTGACTTCTATAATGTGGCAATTGAGGCCTCTGGGGCGCCAGCAGCTGTCTCGCAGGCCGGCCGCGCCATCACGTATGGCGGAAGGTTGGCCGTCGTTGGAATTGCACACCATCCCGTCAATGATTTCCCTTGGGCAGAACTAACGATTCGCGATGCGAACGTTCAAGCGGTGCTCTCCGGGATCGATTTCTGGGATCAACTTGTAGACCTAGCCGCTAGAGGGCCGCTGCAGCTTTCGCCACTACTCGACCGCGTCCTTCCATTTACCCAGGCAGCGGAGGCGTTCGAACTCCAAGTGCAGCCCCGCTCGAAGCCTAAACTCCTTCTTCAGTTCTTCGACCCCGACGCAGTCGCGGAGGGCCAGGATTAGCCAGAACCAGCTATTCAGCAGGACGGTTAGACAGACCCGGTTCGAACAGCCAACCACAGAAATCAGCGCACGTGCGATCCAGAGTTGCGGATGCGTTGCTCGTTACTGAAGCAGTCCGGACAGTGGGGGCGTCCAGAAGCGATCCAGCCCACAGGTCGCGCTCCGCGGGCTACTGCAACTGGACGCGTTCGCGCACCTGCGCGCCCCGCGCGGACTTCCGTCTAAGTTCTTGAGCACAGTGTTCCAGTTCCTAAAGCCAATCGTTTGTACCTGCACAGCGTGCGCGAGCGGAGCTTCCACGCTCTACCCACGATAACCAGCTGGCTGTCGGCATCGGCCCCGTTCCCCTTCCAACGAGGAGAACGGGGCCGATCGCTTACTACACGATTCTTTAAACCCAGATGGGAACAATCCAAGGCAAGGTCATAAAAAACAAGTCCCAACAGGTTTTGAAGCGCTCGGAGCCGCGGGAGCAGCGCCGCGGCCGTGCAGAGCCATTGAATCTCACGGCGGCCCGAATCCCGGCCGTAAAAAGTGGAGGGCGGGATTATCGGCCCGCTTAGAACTCATGGGCAACTATTTAGTTGAGGTCAAACCGGCCCGGATGGGCTCACTAAGATGCCTATATGCATTGGGGAAATCCCGTTCAAACCTGGGTCAGCGCCGCACTTCAAAAGATGGAGCCCACCGCTCCGCCGCTGGAGGAGCTGGGCCGGGATCCGCTGTCATTTGTGGCCCGCTGGGTAGAGTACGGGTCCACCAGCAGCGTAGGCCAAACGTGGATTGCACTACTGGCCCTGGCCCACAGTATCGCCGCATTCGCTGGCCAGTTCTTCAAGGGCAGGAAAGCGGAAGTGAGTGTCCGTTTCGCTAAGACTCCTGACGCTAAGGAAACCGGATGATCATCATCAATCACGGGCCCGCCAGCGCCAGGAACATCAAACTCAGCCTCACGGTAGAGCTGGAGGCAAAGAAAGCCATCGAACATAACGGCGAGATTCACTATCGTGCGATCGAAGCGGGGGCTCACGCGTGGGCGCCGTGGCGGAAAGAGTCCAACCCGTCCCCGATTGCCGTACTTGCCCCCGGGGCGTCCTTTCATGTTCCGGTGAGCGTGTACGGAAACGGCCGGTACGATGCGCCCTTCGCCTTGGCCAAACTGTCATGGCGGGATGGGCGGATACTGCCTCAAAAATGGGAGTCAACGGTCAGCGCTACAGGCCAGCTGCTGGGAGGTGGCCCAAGCTTTGAGAACTATGAGGCTGAGCGGAGCCGCCGCCTGTGGATGCTATCACCCTGACGGCAGTTCACTGCCACTTACCGGATACTCCACCTGTTCCAGGCCAAGGTCGTGCTGCATTAACCGAACCACTGCGCGCCTCTTTTCGTCCACACGGTCCACAGCCCATCCTGAAATGCCGTTCCCGCGGTGCGAGCTTTCCGGGACTCATTCAGGAACTCATACAGCTCCAGCTCAAACTCATGAGCGGCCGCCCGGAGGTCCTTGGGTGCCATAATTTCCAATTTGCCCGCAGCGTATTCGGCAAAACTCGCCGCGATCTCCGCGGGGTTCATGGCCCCGCCTTCACTGGCGGAAATCGCGAAAGTCATGCGCTCAGTCGCGTCCAGGAACGCGGAATAGCCTTCAATCTTGCTGTCCCGGATCCACTTCCCCCTCGTGGTCCTCGGCTTGGCTGTTGTTGTAGAGGCTGAATAGCCCGGCAACGATAGCGCCGCCAAGTGCGCTAACTAAGAGGGGTAGGACGATCTTCCAGAACTCTGTCGCCCGGCTATGTTACTGGCCAGTGCCGTCACGAACGGCGCGGAGGGCCGCCCGACCGTTCTTCGGTGTGACCGGCTGAGCCGGGGCGTCCGTGCTAGCTGCAGCATTGAGTGTGCGGACCGCCGTCAGGTAAGCCCCGGCCAGCCTGGTCCCCGGTCCCTCCGGCCCGGAGGCTTCCATCTGCTCCGCCAACGTCCGGACCAGTTCACAGAGGGCCAGGTGTTTCCCGGTGAGCGCGTCCACGGCAGCAGTAATGGACGCCTCCACTGCCTGGAGGTGACGGCCCGCTCGCTTATCCGCGGCGGTGGTTTCTTGCTGAGCGGGGAGGGGGAGGACACTACCGCGGGCTCCTGGCCCCGCCTCTGGCTCTTCGCGGCAGGAGCCCTTCCCCCTGGGCGGTGTCGCCGTGCCCGTGTATGCTGCGTCCCCGACGACGGGGCGCGTCGTGGCGTTCCGTTTCCGTTGGGCGTCTAGGGCGTCGATGATCGCGGGAGGACAAGGGCGGCTCGCTTTCCTGCGTTCGGTCCCGACCGACTCCGTGTCAGTGAGAAACATCTGAACCATCAGTGTCAGCGCGACTGGATATCGACCCTTAAGCCGTCAGAGGCGAGCCATCGTGTGGCATTCAGGCTTTCCGTCGGCCTCGAATAGCTCCCAGAAGCCCAGGGGAGCGGACTGCCGAAAGTCGTCGGCGGGATCTTCATATACGTGCCGGCCAAACGCATCGAAGATCCCGCCGACGGGGCTAAGTTAGCGCGAGGACTCCGGGATTGGCGTGGAGTCAGAGTCGGCTTCGGGCTCCAGTGTCTGCTCGACTGCATGGCCAATTCTGGCCACGAGCTGCGGCTTGCGGGCACGCAACCAGACAGCGAGGGCGACACCGAGAAGCGCGTAAGCGAGTGCACCGAAATTGATCCAGAGGAACGCGCCTTCGGGAAGCGGAACGTAAGAGCCATAGATCGCAATGCCGGCAAGGGCCAGCCCGAGACCTGGAACGACAGCGTGCTTGATCGGGTTGAACTTCCCCCGGTGGTCGCGCAGTACGAAGACAAACAGCGAGATGCTGACCAGCCCGTAAAGCAGGAGGAAGGGAATGCCTGCGACTGCTCCGACGTAGCTGTATGCCTGCGGATAGGCCCCGAGCGGAATCCCTGCGCCCAGCACGATTGCCAAACAAATCACGGCGGCGACAGCAATTGCGACGTAGGGCGAACGGCGTACGGAGTGTAGTCGGGTCAATGACTCAGGAAGCACGCGGTCCCGGCCCATCGCGAACAGCACACGAGTCAGGGCATTGCAGCTGGCGATCGCTGCAGAGAATGCGGCGAACAGGACGGCCAGATCAACCAGGGTCGAGTAGCCGCCCGACATGTAGCGCTCGGCCAAAGTGGACATGGGCAATGGGTCACTCGCGAAGTCGGCAACGTTGGAGGTGCCGAAGCCGATGGTCATCGCATACGTGACGAAAATGAAGAGTACGCCAGCGAAGATAACGGACCCGGTCAGGGCGCGAGGAATGTTGCGCTTCGGGTCCTTTGTCTCCTCGGCAACGGTCGCGGCTGATTCAAAACCCTGGAGGCTGAAGAACGCGAACACCAAGGCAAACAACAGACCGCTCGGCTGTGACCCATCACCGGTCGGGGTGAATACGGACGCGGTGTTGCCGCTCGCTCCTCCCTTGACGACGATGACGACTGCGAGGACAAGGAATATTAGGACCTCACCGAGGAGGATCATCAGGTCGACGCGTAGCGAGAGTCCGATTCCGGCCAGCGTCAACGCGACCACCACTCCGACAGCCGCGACACTGAAGGCCCACCACGGAATGTCCACACCGGTCTGCCTAAGAAGAATTGCCTCAAGGGCCGGCCCGAACGACAGGATGTTGAGAGGAAAGACTAGTGCGTATCCCAGCATGAGGATCCACCCGGAGAAGATGCCCGTAGAAGGTCCAAGACCACGCGAGTTGAAGGCGTAAAACGAGCCTGCGCTTCGAACCCACCGCGAGAACTGCCCCATGGTGTAGGCAATACACAGAGCGCCCGCCAGAGCCAGGACATATACAAATGGGGTGGCAGCGCCGGCCTTAGCTGCGACGATCTGGGGTAGGAACGCCATTCCCGCAACCGGCCCGATCGATGCGACCCCCATGACAGTCGCGCCCGTCAGTGATACTGCATCACGCCTGAGACCGCCGGGCTCATTCGCCGCCACTGGCGGGGAACTTTCAGTTTTGCTCATGCTGGCTTTCGCCTTTCTTACGCGTTCGGCCAGCTAAACCGTCTGGGGCTCTCCAGGTTAGTCCTGCAGCCGCCGACATGCGCTGGCATCTTGTGGTTGTCATAGTGGCGGTACCGACAACGCCGGAAACCCGCCCGCTCGCAGAGAGACAGTGTGAGGTAGACCTCAATAACGAAAAATGTATGCAGATGCTTTCGTCCTGTCAACCCCTTCGAACACACTACGCGCGCAAGATTTCCGAGAAGTTACGAGGTAGCGAGCCGAATTCTGGGAGGGTAAGGCGTGAAGGGGGTTGACTGACACCGAGTGATCTACATACAGTTCGAAGACCATATTGGTCCACCGGCTCCCACACCTTTCCAGTTATGGGGCCGTTTTGAGGGGCCGAACCCAACGCAAGGTAGAAGGAAGAGCCTCAGATGTCTGTAACGCCCCTGCAACTATCGGCCGCTACGCCACTGCAACGACCGACCGGTCCGATCGGCTCGATCGAGAAGTCGGCCGCACTCTATGCGCGCGGAGGGATCGTGACGCCCGGGGGAGTGAACACCGCCCGCCGCAAAATTGACCCACCCCTGTGTTTCGCCCGCGGCGATGGCGCATACCTCGAAGACGTGGACGGCAACAGGTACATCGACTACCACGCGGCCTACGGCCCGATCATCCTCGGCCACGCCTCGCAGCCGGTCTCTGAGGCAGTGTCGGAAGCCATCCAGAAAACCGTGCTCTTCGGAGTCGGAACAACTGAGCTCGAGGTCGAGGTGGCGGAGACCCTGGTATCGAACATTCCGTTCGTCGACCAGGTCCTGTTCTGCGTCACTGGCAGCGAGTCCACCTACCACGCGATCCGACTCTCACGCGGTGTCACCGGGCGACAGAAGATCATTAAGTTTCAGGGGCACTACCACGGCGGCCACGACTACGTGCTGCTGAACACCATCAGCCCTGCTGAGCGGATCGGCAAACGCGACCCGGGCTCCCAGGGCATGCTCGACGCCGCAGTCGACGCAACCCTGGTTTGCCGGTACAACGACTTGGCCGACGTCGAACGAACCCTCATTGAAAACGAAGGCGAAGTGGCCGCGATCATCGTCGAGCCCATCGCGCACAACAGCCCCAGCATCCACCCTCACGACGGATTCTTGCAGGGCTTGCGAGACCTCTGCGACAAGCACGGTGCACTCCTCATTTTCGACGAGGTCATCACTGGCATCCGGCATAACCTTGGCGGCTATCAGGCCATCTGCGGCGTCAGGCCTGACCTAACCTGCATGGGCAAGGCCGTGGCGAACGGGTTCCCCCTCGCATTTGTCGGCGGTCGCGCCGATCTCATGGCCCAATACAGCACCACGGCAACAGGAAAGGTCGCCTTCGCCGGCACGTACAACGGCGGAGCGGTCGGGCTCGCAGCAGCGAAGGCGACGCTGGCCGAACTCGCTGACGGCGCCGCATACGAACACATCTTTGCTCTTGGCGACAGGATGCGTACCGGTCTTCGGGAGATCTCCGACCGTGTCGGCGTCCCCACGATCGTCTCCGGATACGGCTCGCTCTACATCATGCTCTTCATGGAAGGAGAGCTGAACAGCTTCGACGACGTGCCCCGAAACAACACCGAGCTATTCGTCGCCTACCGCAAGGAACTGGTTCGTAACGGCATCTTTGAGATGCCCGAGAACATCGGGCGCAGCCACATCAGCGTCGCACACACTGCCGACGACATCGACTACACGCTTGAGGTGTCCGAGCGTGTGCTCAGAAAGGTTCTCGACAACAAGTCCCGAACCGGAAGCTACTAGACTCGCTCCTTCTCAAACACATTCGCAGCACCCTGCCCTGGGTCAGTTATCGGGGCAGGGTGCTGCGGTGCGTGGCTGAACCATGGCTCGCCGATACCGCGATTTCTCGAAGACACCAAGAGAATCAGACGAGTACTGCTGACCGCTGCCGTCCTCGCCCTCGGGCCACTTTCGCTCTTGCGGCGTAGCCGGGCTGGCCATCTACAAACCTACCTAGTTGGGAGCACGGCAGGCGGCGCCTCTAAAGTCGAAGCTTGTGAAACTCCGCCTTGTGTATGTAAGCCGGTGCCAAAGGTAGGGCAATGGGTTGGCTGGAACCCGCACCAGATCACCGCCGTCTCTGGCGTAGTGGCCGGCCAGTTCAGCGGCGGATGCTTCCTTCGTTTCCCGGGCCAGCAGGACACGTTCGACGATTCGAATCGATGACCGCGCGTCCTCTGGTCCGCGCCTCTGTGGCAAGATCTGGCGGCCTCCGACGCATCCACAACTCCAGCGCGACAGAGAGCTGGGTGCCGACATCGCGATCGAACTAAGAAGCCAATTTTGTGCATTTTATGGAGGCCCCGGAAGCGCTACATCATCCTACGGATATTGCTTGGCAGATAGGGCCCGGCTACGGTAGGTGCAAAGTGAAGGTTTTCCTCCGGCCCCGCTTCGCCTGCCCTTTGCCCAAAGAACGACCGGGCCGAAGGCTAGCGCCCGCTGATGAAGAAGCAAGGCACCGTCAGCGGCACGCTGTCTTGACCGTCACGCATAGCAGAAAGCCGAAATTATGTGTCAACCACGAGCATGCCTTTGGGCCAGTGCTCGAGCCCGGAAGATGCGGACACACGTTCCTCTCTTACAGGGCCGGCGCTTACGCCCACTTCGACTACAAAAGCACATCGGCAGAGTCCTGCTGCACTGCCGACTGTAACCGCAAACATCAAACGACCAACTTGGCAAGCGCAGACCGCTACGACTAAAGAGGAGGAACACTTGTCCTGGGGCTTGATCACTGAGATGGGTTACATCGGGATTCAGACGACCGACATTGAGGGCTCGGTTTGGGACGCCACGCAACTCTTGGGCCTTCGTGAAACCAGACGGACAGATGGAACCGTGTATCTGTCGGCCAGCGATGTGCACCATGAACTGGTATACCTCGAATCCGACGTCGACGGCGTTGACACCTTTGGGCTCGTCGCCCGCGATGGTGACGCGCTGCGTATAGTCCGACGCCGCGTCGAGGACGAGGGATTTCGAATCATTAGCGAACGCCCACGCGGTCTTGGCATCGAAGAGGGATTTACTTTCGTAGGTCCGGAAAATTTCATCTTCGAAATCTACAGAGGCATGCAGCAGGACCAAGCATCCTTCAAATCCTTTGGTCCTGATCGATATGGGCACCTGAATTTCCGCCCCAGGGACGTCACTGGAATGATGAAGTTCCTTCAGAGAGTGCTGGACTTCCGGCTTTCAGACGTCATCGGAGACGACTTCGCTTACTTCCTGCGTTGCAACCCCGACCATCACGGAATCGCCTTGGTCAAGGGCCAGGGAACTCTTCACCACCATGCGTGGGAGACCCAGTCTATTGCGGACCTCGGCAGGCTAGGGGACCGGCTTCAGAAAGCTGGGCGCGAACTCATTTGGGGCCCGGTACGTCACGGAGCCGGCCATAACATTGCCGCGTACTACGTGGAAACCTCTGGCGCCGTTGTGGAGCTCTACACGGACCTAGAGCAGATCTACGACGATAATCGCGACCCCATCATCTGGGGTCCGAATGAAAATTGGTGGAACATGTGGAGCTCTTACATGCCCGAAGATTTCGGCAAGCACGGCATCATGCCAGTGGTGCGCGAACCAAAAAATCTTCTTCGTTAACCACGGGATCACTAGTAGTAGGAAGCCAGAGACAAACGCAGCTGAACTCCCTTTCACACATCCGAATTTGAGACTGAGCAGTCACTTCTACTCCCGTCATTTAGCTTTACCGCTTCTCAAGGATGTCTCGGTTCTCAACGTAGTCGTCAATACGAGGTGGGAACCCACCGGTTGGATGAGACAGGCCTGGCGGATTCCTACTAATTCATACTGTCAGTCCATACATCATTGAAGGGCTGCGGCATGTACCTTTGGGGCGGTATAGGCGTGCCATAGCCTTATGCGAAATAGCGGCGCGATAGCCACCTAAGTGAATCCGACGACCGTTGCGACACAATCTTGGATCATCGAGATCGCCCCAATGACACCACCTCTTCATACTTGGCGACCAACCCCCTCGGGACCGCCTGATGACGCCGTTGGGTAAGGTCATGGACTCGACCGTCAGCCCGGACACCCGTTACTTCGTTGCGATCAGTGCGGGCCGGTCAGTCGATCTAAAAATCTATGCTGCCCTCAAGATTTGAAGCGGCAATTCGAAGTTCTACTGCCAGTTTGTAAGTGTGAGTCTTTTGATGAATCATAGGTCTCGACGCAGGATGTTCCCGCAGGGCTGGTGGTTTTCCAAGCCCTGTTTGCGACCCATCATGTCTGTCATTTCGCTATCAGTTGTTAGGTCGCCAGCCACCCGCGGTGACCCAACTAAGCCGGCCTTCGCATAGCTTGCAACCAGGCAGGCACGTCAGGGCGCAATCACAAACTCGGCCGAGCCCAGGGATCCATACACCCCCTGTGGAATGACGAGGCGGCCGAAACCAACAGCACAAACCTCGAATCCCAGTGGCGCCACCGGCGGCGCTCCAGAGGGCTTAGGGAATCAACCACTCTTCCGGCACCCAGCCAGCCAACGGCTTGTCGCCCGCATGTATTGAACGATGGAGACCAAGGATGTTTACCGACGACACCATTATCATCGAGGCCCATAACCGCGCATCCAGAGACCTACAGCTTGAGGAGGCCACTCGCCTGCTCAGCGAGAAGGCAACGGACCGGGGCATTCTGGTTATACGCCACAGCTTCAGATCCTTTACTGCTACCCTCAGCTCCGGCGTTGAATACGGAGTTATTCAGGAATTGGATCTGCTGTGAAGCCAGACACGAACTCCGTCCCCTCCCTCTCTGCCGAGAAAGCTGCCGCGGCGCTCAGGCTATTGGCCGGTCTCATGGACGGATGCCCGCTTGAACTCGCCCAAGGGCCGAGGGACCTGGAGGCAATTGCTTGGATATGGCAGTCACTGGAAGATCTTGAAGCAACCATCATCGGTCTTAGCCGGAGTACCTAGGCACCGTTTCTGGATGATGGGCCGTACCAGTCGTTGCCTGGAGTGTTCAGAAGACGGACTTTGGAGAACCGACCGCGTGTGCGTTGAGCATTGATGGAGCAACGGCAACCTTGGCATGGGACGCCTCGTCACAAAAGTTAGGCTTCAGCAAGCCTCAAGCTTCCTTCCTAGCCAGTACGCATGGACAGATATGAGGCCACGTTACGTTCTTCCGTTACTCGAGGCGCGAGGGCGAACCAATGCCGCATCCATGCTGTCATACTTCGCCCTGGCGGCTTTCCATGCCTTCCTTACCGAGGGCATGCACGATATGGGTGTGGCGGTCCGGTTAGAGGCTCATGTAGTCCCAAAGGAACCGCTGGACGGCTCGTTCACCATCATCGAGGGCAAGTTCCACTAGGTCTGCCCGGACGTAGTCGGGAACGGCGTGTGCCCGATCCTGTTTCGGCCGTGCCGGACCGGCGGTCCCTTTTTCGAAACCCAGGGCGCGTGCCATGTACTTCTCCTCTAATCCGACGACTATTCGCGCCTTTCGACCATGCCTTTCTGGATGTCTCCGGCGTAAACCGCACGCTGGAAACTTGTTCTGACTTGGCGGAGGCTGGGAAGGTTACGCCATAAACGACCCCGTGAAACGGCCAGCTCTGGCCTACTCTCCTCCGCTTGTTTCAACGCCGATAACGGATATTCTGTAAAGCTGGGGGAGTGATTGTCGGTGTTGTCGGCAGGAACCAGCGCCCGCGAGGGAAAATCGCCCTGCATGCTCATATGACGACCTAGCGTCCAACGTCCATGCGCACAGGACGGCAGCCGCAGAAGTTTGCATGTGAAACGGAAGTTGGTGCCAAATACAAATAGCTCAACGAGTTCTGCTCTTTGCCAGGACCGTCTTCTGCAGAGCGGGAAACCACCGCTGATGATCTGCGTCGTCAGTTAAATTTGGAGCGACTGCTACGGTGAGAAGTAGATACAACTTGGGCTGTGAGCGCCGGCCAAATACAACCTTGAACCCCTGCAACCGCAGGGGTTCTTCTCTTTAAGTACCGAAAGGAGCCAGCCTCTTCACCACCACCAATCAGCCTCAATAGTCATCCCTCAAGGACCGTCTCCCGGACGGTCCTTTTCTTTTGCCCTTTTCCGGCATTTCCGGCGTCTCAGACGCCTTCAACACAGGAGGTAACCATGAATTCACACCCATACGCGCTCTTCATCCAGTGGGCCGCAGCGACTTACGTAGAAGAGCGTCTCCCGGGCAGCGGGCCGTCGCAGGCGGTACTCGCCTGGCTGAGGGCTTACGGCATAACAGCCGCGAGGGTCGAGGCTTTTCTTCGGCTTAGCCCTGAGCACTCCACCACAATGCCTAACGCATTGGTTATGGACATTCTGGAGCTCAGCAACTCAAAGGTTCGCCAGACGCTGAAGGACGAAGACCTTCTCGACGCGCTGCTCCACGCGTGGTGTGCCTTGGCCGACGTCTACGGCAAGACGGCTACCCCGGCCGACCTGGAAGTGGCACGACTGCAACTGCTGGCGGAAGCCGGCCACGCGCTGATCATGGCACAAGGTATGAGATACCCGGGCGCGGAGACGTTGCTCCGCAGGTATTGGCGAGAGGCCGAGCTGCTAGACCTTTCCCGCATCCACAAAGGCTCACCGGGTTTCAAAGAGGTCGGCGCGGACCTGGAGTACATCAAGGGGCAGAGAAAGTTTCTCCCAAAGCGGCCGGCACCGATCCAGCAGCCCAAGCCTATAAAGCCAGTTTCAGTGCAGGGGAAGACGCTTAAGCCCCCGGCCAACCAGTGCCCAAGAACACCCACGTCAGCCCAAGACGAGGATCGGATCCCGCCTCTGCCGACGAGCGGACGGCGTTGGCGTAACCCGTCCGAAGACGTAACCGAAGGATATTACGGGAACTGGCGTGACCATTGGGACAACACATTGCCATGAACGGCCAGGAGACGAGGCCTCAGGACCAAGGGCGCAGCAGGACTGTCCTGACCTGGATGCAGCTACTTTCGCGGTCCTGCCGCCGGCCGACAGAACCCTCATCGGCAGTTAGCAAAGAGGGTCTTGTCGGGCCACTCCCCCTCGGGTGCCAAAACGCCGATAACCGACGTTATGACAAGTAAAGTTGCGTAAGCCTCCCCTCTTGGCAACCTGGGTTGCGCTCGGGCATACTGGTCACTGTACCAACCAGAGGCCGTTGAGGAGAAGCAGAATGGGCTGGTTTACCGAAGGCAGCGAGCATGAAGGCTACGTCGTCTGCGTCTTCGCCGACGGCCTGTACGGGTCCGGCGGCAGGTGGATGGAAATCAACCTGATGACGCGCGACGGCCGCCCGGTTGCTCACGAGAGTGATCCGGACCGTCAGGCGTGGCGGCCGTCGTCCCAGGTGGTCGGCTGGCGGGTCGCCTGCAGCTGTGTTCCGTCCCGGGAACACGTCGTCTTGGACCCGTTGTGGACACGGGTCTGGGATCCGGCCGACGAGGATATTGCCGCGGGGCGGATCTTCGCGGGGCCGCCGGCCAGCGCCGACGCTGCCGATATTGCCGATCGGGAGGATCTGGAACCGGTGTTCCTGGATGTGTGGCACCGGCATATCGCCCCGGACCTGTCGCTGCACACGATCGGCGCCTTGGGCCGGAGTCTGAAGGACCTCGAATCGCAGCTCGACGATGCCGTCGCAACCGCCAGGGCCGCGGGTGTCTCTTGGGACAGGATCGGCCGGGCATTCGGGATCACGCGTCAGGGAGCCCAAAAGCGCTGGGACACCCAGGCAGCCAGTCGGTAACTGTCACGGAAGTCGCTGGCTGGGGTCTTCAAACATTCACAGTGCAGCCGGTGAGCCCGGACACGCTCCACTGGATCATGGCTGGGTTGCATGGGATGCACCGCGGGTGCCGGCTCGTTCCGGAACGGGCACCGGGCAGCTTATTCGTCGAAGTGGGTGGAGGCTGCGGCGTGGCCGGTCTTGGTCCGGGCGCGGAGGATGTCTTCGGCGACGTCCCGGAGTTTCTCGTTGCGGTTTGCTGATGCTTTTTGCAGTTTCGCGAAGGCTTCGTCCTGGCTGCAGCGGTCCTGCGCCATGATGATGCCGGTGGCCAGGTCGATGCCGTCCGGCTCTCCATGGCCGCTTTCAGGTCCGCAGCGAGCAGGTCGGCGGTGGCGATCCGCACGGTCAGGCGCAGCGCCTGTCCTGCCATGTCCGCGAACACGGCCGCCTCGTCGATGACGTCCCGGGTGAACAGGCCCGTGTCGGCGGCGAAGAAGTTCAGCGCGGCCGAGGCGTCCTCGCCCAGTTCCAGGGGCACGCCGAGCACGCTTCGGGCGCCCGCGGCCGCGAGGTTTTTGGCGTAGGCGGGCCAGCGGTCCGAGGTCGCTGTGTCGGCCAGAAGAACCGGCTGGAGGGTCTGGAGTGCTTCCAGGCAGGGGCCGTCCCCCAGGGCCTGCTCCACGCCGTCGAGCAGGATCGCGATGTCGCTGCTGCCGGCAACCGTCGCCCTCCGGCGCCGGCGATGCAAAGTAACAGCACACTCGATACGGGACCCGGCAGCCCGCGTGAGCGTAGCCGCAGCGTATTTGCTCATCCCGGTGAGGAACCCTTTGACATCGTCCGTTCCGGTGATGAGGTGATGCAGCCGCTGGAAGTCTTCGTTCTGTTCCTCCGTCTCCACAGCGACAGTTAGAAATCGTCCTTTCAACGGGCAACAATGGCCGATCTGTGCGGTCCCGGTCCGTCTCAGCTATTGGCGGGCTGGGGGTGACCTCGGTCCGGTGCAGGTGGCAGGATAGTGTTCCAGCTCCAGCAGTGGCG
This sequence comes from Pseudarthrobacter sp. MOO14, assembly GCF_058267675.1. NCBI lineage: Bacteria > Bacillati > Actinomycetota > Actinomycetes > Micrococcales > Micrococcaceae > Pseudarthrobacter > Pseudarthrobacter sp. MOO14. The sequence goes on along the minus strand of NZ_JBZCRY010000002.1, from coordinate 28,336 downwards.
GCTCCCCGTGACCATTTGAAGGACGACCGGCCCGTTGCTTGGGCGGCCGCAAGGTATATGACCATGACCGGAGATCCACGCCCCGCAGCTTTGGAACTCGTGCGGAATCACAGTGCCAGCGCCGAACTGCTGTGGATGCGCTACTGGGCCAACGGCGGAAACGCCCCCTTCGAAGACTTCGATGCCTACCTGCACGGGCTACTGGACGGGGACAGCAACGACCACGAGATCCTTGCCACGGCCGTCGAAGACGTCACATCCCGGCCATAAAACGGACGGGCCACATCGCCGCCAGAGTACGTTGGGGCGCCACCAGCTCACTTGGACCTCGCTCCGCCGAATTTTCCATTCGAACGCCAAAAGCCCGCCCTATATGTTCAATGCTGAAGGTTGTCGAGCCCCAATCGAGAACCTTCCACATGAAGGCCCGCCGCTCCCCCAGTCGGCGGGCTTTCGCATTAGTTGGCCAGAAGGGTGTAAACCAACGTTCCAGACTTGCGGCCGCAGCGTGCGGCGTGGTCGTGAACGGACGCGAGGGGCGGGAGGCCGCAGAAGAAGCAGCCACGGCCTAGTGACGCGGCCGAGGAGTCAAGGTCAGCGGCTGGTTTTTAGGTTACAAATTCCAATTGGCTTCTACTGCGTCGGCCTTTGGGACGGCCTTCCCGCCAGTTGGGGATGTTCTCGTTGAGACGGGCTTCTTTGGCGGCGGTTAGTTTGCCGGCGCGGTAGTCGATGCGTTGGGTGTGAAGCCACACACCGAGGGTTCGTTCTTCTCTGTTGTCGGTTTTGTTGTGCCGGGGCAGCTGATTGCCGGCGGCAAGCCAGGCAACCGTCTCGTCCAAGCGTCGATCCCAGCGGGCTGCATCATCGGCCTGTTTCGTCGGCGGGTTGCGCCAGCCTGGAATCTCATCCAGCGCTTCCGCGTAGGCCGGGACTACAGTGCCGGCAGTGGCTGCCTCGCGCTTGCGTTTGAGCCAGCTGGCCAGCGCTTGCTCTTTTTTCGTGTGGCGGGTGGGTAACCGGCCTTCGGTCCGATAGAGGTGAAGGATGTCTTCCAGGTTCTGCAGGCCCGCAGGGCGCGGACGTGGCATCGGGACCGGCAGGGCTGCCTCGTGTGCGGCCCGAAGGTCCGGGTCCTGTCTCTTCGCGATGGTCAGGTGGTACCGGACCGTGCTTGCGGCGACTCCGGCGCCGGCAGCAATCTTCGATGATGGGATGCCTTGCCGGTACATCTGCACCCATTCCGGGTCCGGGGCCGGCCGTTTGATCTGCGTCATGGGGTCAATTTCTGCGACGCCCCGAGAGCTCGCGCGGCGTCGAAGCTGGGACGCGTCGGCTCTTCGCGGGCGTAGAACCTCTGACGGCCGGTGACGGACACGGAACCAGGAAGGGATTGTTCTGGTGCAAAGCACCCGGCGGTCCCGCTGATGGTCATGGACTCATGATGCCAGCAGACAGCGAAGGAATGGCGTTTGGGGGACATGGGAAAAGGTGCGCTCCCGTTGCCGGAGCGCACCTTTTTCGTTACCCCTCGTGGTCACATCCCAACCCGACCACTCACATAATAAGCATACTGATTACTGGTCACACAAGCCCGTGCACCAAAGATTCTTCAGGAGTATCACGCGGGAAGTGCCGTCACCGCGGACCGATTGAACTGCCTCGTTTGAACAGCATGACGGGTTACCGGCTCATACCCTTTTGTAGGAGCTTTGTCAGGCCGTTGGTTCCGCGGGTTTTGCGGGCCTTGGCTGGCTTTGGTCCTTTTCTGAGGGCTGCGCTGGGTGGCGTGCCCTGGTCCTGGTCGGCACTGAGCCGGGCCTGTACGGCTTCGCGGTCGGCCACCCCTTCGAGGTTGGCGGCCAGCGCCTGTCGTCGTTCGGCGGAGTCGTACGTGTCGCCGGCGTCGTGCTGCAGTTGCTCGGCGCGAAGGTTGTCGCGGGCTTCTGACCAGTTGCTGACCAGGGTCCGCTCCATGGTCCGTGCCTCGATCAGGCTGTCCGCGAAGTTGTGCCGCAGTGACCAGCCTTCCGCTTCAAGGGGGTTGGTCTCACGGAGCCAGGCCTGCGCCTGGTCCAGGTCTTCCTTGGCCGGCGCCTGAAGGCCTTCCTCCCGTTCCCTGTCTTCCCGGCCGGCTTCGGCGAGCAGCAGTGCGGCCTGGACATTCTCGTCACGACCGGTGGAGCGTTCCGCTTCGGCGTGGCCGCGCTCCCGCATTGCTTTTGCGACGGCATCAGCGACCCGCCCTTCATCGGCGCTCAGGGTGTCCACATCGATTTCGTAGCGGAAGAGCACCTGGTCGCGGATTACTTCTGCGGCGTCGCTCGCTACGGGGTCGTGGCCCCTCCAGGCGGTCGCAACCTCGTAGGCCCGTTCCATATCGCGGCCGGTGGCGGTGTCCCACCACCGGTTGTCCAGGACCGGGGCGAGCTGCGCACGGGCGGCTGCGCGTTCGGCGTCGAACCGGGCCTGCAGCTCGCGGGCCTGTTGTTCCTCGGCGGCTTGGGCTCTGCGCAACTCCTGTTCGTGTGCCCTGGCCAGCACTTCGCCGACACGGCCGGCGATGGTGAGCCCCACCCGTGACATTCCCTCGAAGGCTTCGTCGATTCCGTCTGATTCGCTCATGGTTCCCCTCGTTGGTGTTATCTCTCGGCGCCCGGGCGGGCACTCCCGCTTCGGGTGCTCGTGTGGTTGTTTGCCTGCACGTATGTGGGCGGCAGCACCGAGCCAGGGGACCTTCCTGATACCTGGCCGGCCGCACTCGCTTGAACGGCGGCGGCCGCTTCGGCATCCACCGTGGGCGTGGTTGCGGGGACGCTGGGTAGTGCGGCGGCGACCTGGCTGAGTTGGTGTTTCACCATGTGGCTAATCTGGCGTGCCCGGCGCAGGTCGTTGGATGCCTTGTGCATGTCGTGCACGGCCTTGGCGACGTTAAGCAATTGGCGCAGCATGATCGCTTGCGCGGCGGTTCCGCTGCCGCCCGTCGACGCTGCCAGGAGCATGAGGGAAGCGCCACGTGCTGATGGTCCGACGCCGCGGATCGGTCGGGCCGGGTACCGGCGCAGCTGAGCGGTCTTGGACAGTTCGTCGGCTGCTGCCGCGAGCGGCCCGGGGGTTGCCTCGGTGGCGGTGGACCAGGCTGCAAAGGCACCGGATGTCTCGCGTGCCACGTGCGCCCAGGTCGCATGGTCATCCAGCGGAACTCCGCGCAGGGTTTCGCGCAGCCGGGCGACCTCCTCGCTGTAGTGTCCCCACATCTGCGGGTCGGGTTCGTAGGCTTCGCGGCCGATTGTGACCGGGCGGCGTCCGCGGGCGGCTGCCTGCCATTCCGCGACCGCAGCGATGGCACCCTGGGGCGTGTCGTTCCAGTCGGCGCGGAGCTTGGGCAGGGCGAGGTCTTTGGCGAGGTGACCACCGCCGAACCAGACAGGCCGGCAACCCTTCGCCGGCCGCTCGGCGACCTTGTAGCCGACCACGACGTCGTCACGTCCGGCCGCGTACCGTGGCCTGACCAGGGCGCCGGTTTGACGGAGGCGGCGGATGAATTCGGCCTCGTCCTGGGCGGCCGTGGCGCACGCGCGGACCTTGCGTTCGAGCGACCGGCGTTCCGGTTCCGGGGCTCCCCTTCGTTCGGATGCTTCGCGTTCGCCGGGCCGCAGGCCACGGGTGGAATGCGTGGCCGAGAGCTCTTCCAGGCCGTACTTTTTCTCAAGGGCCCGGGCGGCTTGTTGGGCGCGCGGGAAGTCCCGCCAGCTGCTCCACTTTGTGCCGTCTTCGCGGACCATGGAGGCGGCGATGTGGATGTGGTCGTTCCCGGCTTTGCTGTGGCCGTGACGGATCGCGACCCACTGCGCCGGTGCGCGGCCGCTGGCTTCGGTGAAGCCCATCTCGTCCATGAAATCCTGCGCGATGTCAGCCCACTTCTGGTCGGTCAGGTCGCCTTCATCGGCGCGCAGGGACAGGGAGCAGTGCCAGACATGTCCCCCGGGGACCTCGGTGCCCAGGACGGCCCTGGCCCGGTCCAGTTCATTGGCAATGGCCTGGACTGCATTGGCGTTGAGTTCGTCGTCGTTGTGCCACGCCATGATCGACGGAGAGCCCGCGACCAGGTGCGGGTCGGTGTGCTCGTTCGTCCGTCCCGGTCCGGCAAGGTAGGCGATGAGCCCGTGCATGCGGGTGCCCTTGGTGATGTTGGGAATCATCAGCGCACCATCGCGTCCAACATCGTGTTCATCCGGTCCGCGACCGCACGCACCCGGGTCAGCACCGTGCGGGCCGCCTCCGGGAATTCGTCCGTAGCGTTGGCGTGACGGGCGAGCTGGTTGACGTTGTTCGACAGCGCGGCAAGGTAGCGGCGGGCCGCCATGAACTCGACCGCCATCGCCCTCCGTTCAGCCAGCGACTCGGAGTTCTCCGCGTACAGCGCGGCACTGACCAGGATCTCCGACGGGCTCCGCCCGGTCTGTCCCTCGAGGATTCTCAGCTGTGCGCGTTCGAACTCGGACATCGAAACCCGCACGTACTGGGTTTCGCCCTCGATGTTGGCGCGGCGCTTGCGGCCGAAACGGCGCGGGGACTTCGGCTCTTCGCTCATTCCAGTCCCCTCCCCCATGCCCAGCGCAGCGCCCCGGAATCTCCGGGCCACACTCACGAGTGTGCCGCATCCACGCCCCCAGTCCGTGGAGCAACACGCAGGTTATGGCACATAACCGTATAGCTTGCTCCGGAAAATCGCCTTTCCCCGCTTTTGATCGGTTGTTTGGTTGCCGGGTACTGCCCTGGACGACGCTGCGCGTCTGACTTGTCCAACGACTGCGTCGTTCCGTTTCGGCTGGTGATGCTACTGCCCGGTCCTTCCTTGGCAAGTCTGCGCAGCCGGCTTTCGCGGCATATCCTCGCTCCGCTCCGGTATTCCACGATCCGGCCGACACCGACTGGCCAATTCCTTCACCGGCCAAGTTTCGGCAAGCGTGCCGAAAGGAACGCGGCATAGGGTTAGCGAAAGGTACAGTTTTGGCTCTCATCTCACCATCCACAGTGGCCACGCATTACGGAGTCCCCGCGACGACGCTGCGACGATGGCGGCGGCGCGGGATCGGTCCCGAATACTTCCAGTTCACCGCACGGACCGTCAGCTACCACGACGGCTACCTGCGCGACTGGTTCAACGACCCACGCAACGCCGACCTGCTCGCCGAAACCCCTTCGGCGCACAAGGACATGTCATGCCAGGAAGGGCGCGTCCGACGGCCCCGGCCGCGGGACGTTCGTTAGGCTGGATCCCATGGCGAACCTCGACATTGAACAGACACGAAACCAGGCCCGCGCGCTGCTGGACTCCCGCATCGAATCCGTCACCGCCCTGGTGAAAAGCCGCCAGCGAATCACCGAACTCCGGGACCAGCTGGTGGCCGCAGAACGCGATGACAAGCGCGCCTACGTCCAGGCCACCCGCGACGGGTGGAGCACGGACGAGCTCAAGAAACTGGGCCTGGAACCAGCGGCGGTAAAGCGCCGGAGGACGGCAAAGCGCGGCGCCGGTGTGGAGCAGGGATCCGGCCCGGAAACGGCCGCGTCCACCGACGACCAATAATTCCGTCGTTCCATCCAGGACCGGATCGATGTGCCTCGAAATACAGCGAAGGCCGGCACCTACAAAGGTGCCGGCCTTCGCCGTGTCTCAGGGCGTTGCCGTCAGTCGTCATCCGGCGCGTCGCCGTCGTCGATCTGTCCGGCGGCGATGCGCTCGGCTGTCGCGGCGTATGCGGCCTCGATGTACGCGGCCAGGTCATCTTCGCGGACCCGCCAGATCCCGCGGCCGCCAAATTGCGCCGCACGGAGTTCACCGCTTTTCACCAGCGCGTAGAGCGTCGGCTTGCCCAGGTTCAGGACGTCCTGAACCTCATCCAGGGTCATCATGCGTGGCAGCCTCGGGGCAGCAGCTGAAGCGCTGTCGCCGATTCCATTGTTTCCCAGTGCCACGCCTAGATCTCCTCACGCCGGTGTGCCATCTCGTCCTTCTTCCGCTGCCCCCTGCGCAGTCCGCCGGGCCCCACCGGAGGCCAGGGCTTGCCGCCGTTGTACTTGCGCTGGCGGCGCCGCACTTCACGCATCGTTGCGTAGACGATGAGGTCAGAGACACTTGCGTCTCCTTCGGCTTCACCGGTTTCCAGGAACGCAGCCCGGACCTGGCTCGCCTGATCCTCGGTGAAGTAGGGAGTGAACGCCGGTATCTTTTTTTCCCTGGCCATCACGCAGCAACCCGTCCGGGGCGGTGTGCCCGGCCGTTGGCCGCGCCCGCGTGCCGTCGACGAAGCCGGGGGCGGAGGGTCACCTTGCCGTCCTCGTCGAAAGGGTTATCGGAGTGCCGTTGGCCGCCGTCGTCGTGACGGAGATGATCTGCGTGCGTCATCCTGTCCCTTATGCTCATGATCCGTATACGGGCAAACCTGAAGGGCCAGCGTATCCGCTGACCCCCTGCAGGCACTCTGCTCCTAGACCCCTGGTTCTGTCATGCGCCCTGGCTGGCCGTACCCCTCGCCCGTGACGTTCTTTCCGAACCACGGATCATCATCGGTGTAGCCGTCGGTCCCGGCGTCGGGGGCCGCGGCTTCCTGCCGGGTTTTGAACCCGCCCGCCCAGCCAATACGCGGTGCCTTGTCCTGCACGGGCGGCTCGTCCGGTGCCGGGGCTTGGTTCTGCACGGGGCGGCGTTCCGGCGTGCCGGTAGCGGCCGCAGCCGAGTACTTTAACGACAAACCGACTTCGTCGATTTCGAACTCGATAACGGTGCGCGTCTCCCCCGTTTTGGTCTCGTAGGTCCGCGGCTTGAGCCGGCCGCTGGCGACGACGCGACTGCCCTTGGCCAGTGACGCGGCGGCATGCTCGGCCGCCTCGCGCCACACCGTAGAGCGGAGGAACAGCGTCTCTCCGTCCTTCCACTCCTTGGCCTGGGCATCGAAGGTCCTGGGGGTGGAGGCGATGGTGAAGTTGGCGACGGCTGCCCCGCTAGGAGTGAAACGCAGCTCCGGATCCGATGTCAGGTTTCCAATGACAGTAGTCGTGGTTTCGCCGGCCATGAAGGTTCCTTTTCCTCGCGTGCTGGTGATGTTTTCGCTGGGTGGTGTCGGTTCCTTTTGAGGTTCGGTCCCACCCGGTTCGTCATGGGTGAGGTCGTTGGGTTGGTACTGGTTCGCAGTGTGCTCGTCCCAGAGGCCCCCCTCCCCCAGCGGGACGCGGGTGATTGCCGCGAGATACCCGTCATTCCCTCCCCTCTCCGGAAGGGCGTAGCCGGCGTACAGGTCCTCATCAATGGGTTCCACAATGGCTGGTTCCACCACTGCCGGTTGGGGAACGTTGGGATAGATCCTGCCGCTGGGGTTGACCTGCCGGAACAGGTCCACCTCCAACGGGATCCGTGGGCTGAGCTTGTAGCCGACGACCGGTCGCAGGTTTGCCACGGCCCTCACGCTGCCTCGTGAGTCATGGCTGCGTGGACAAGCTTGTCGCGGCGCAGGCCCGACCAGTGATCCTGGTCATCGGCGTTGTTCACCACGACGGGCGCCTGGGCGTAGCCGAGTTCGGCGGTGATGTACTCCAGCGCGGCGGGCACGTCGGTGATGTCCACTGCCGTGTAGGTGATGCCCTTGGAGTCGAAGTAGTCCTTCGTCTTCTCACAGTTCGGGCAGTCGGGCTTGGTGTAGACCGTGTAAGCGGTCGGTGTTGCAGTCATTTCAGCACCTGGTTTCGTATCAAATGAGTTTCGTTCGTCTGGCTGACTTGCTGGTTCAATTCTATCAATCATTCAACTGAATGAATAGCTGTTTGCCGTGCATTCTAGGGCTTTTTGCTAAAGCTTTTTCCTTCGAAAAGTGCGCGATTCCTGCCTCATGGGCCACGGCTACGGATGGTGAGCTTCGCCGCCGGTTACTGTGGTCATCCCCGCAGGTTCGCCACCGCTGCAGCCCCCTGCGCCTTAGAGGTCCCCGACTGGTGGGGTGAGGTGCGCACCCGGATGGAGTGGGGGTGCTGAATAGGTGTGGTCCCCGCTGAAAGAAACCCGACCATCGGCCCGGGTTGGTCGGCGACGGCGGTCTTGGTCCATGGGGAACCAGCCCGTTTCGCCCCCAGGCCATCCGGCCGGACCGGCGGCTGGCCTGTGCTCAGCCAGCGGGTTGCCCCGTCTTACTGGGCGGGCTCGATGAGTTCGGGACCGTTGTTGCGGACGCTGTTGACGCGGGTGCTGACGATCCGTGGGGTGAGGACGGGATCGGGCAGGGTGTCGAGCAGGTGCTGGACGTCGTTCTTGTCGGCCAGGTCCGGGTCGAGCCATTCGTTGATGCGGTCGGGCGGGATGATGACCGGTGACCGGTCGTGGATATGGCCGAGCGTGTCCTGGGTGGTGGTGGTGAGGACGGTGCAGCTGAGTAGCCACTTCCCCGGATCATCTTCGGGCACGGTAGGGTCGGCCCACCACTCGTACAGGCCGGCGAAGGCCAGCAGATCATCCTGCTCCGAGTACAGGTAATTCGGGATCTTCTTCCCGTCCTCGGTTTTCTGCCATTCGTAATAACCCTCGGCAGGGACCAGGCAGCGGCGCTTCACCGCGGCCTTACGGAACGAAGGCTTCTCGAGGATACTCTCGCTGCGGGCATTGATGAGCTTGTTGCCGATTTTGATGTCCTTGGCCCAGGACGGCACGAGGCCCCAGTGGGCCACAAGCAGGTGCCGGTCGAGAGTGCCTTCGTCCAGGCGCTCGGCCACGATGGGCACGTCCTGGGTGGGGGCGACGTTCCAGCTCGGCGGGGGCGGAGTTCCTTCGACCTCTTTGGCCTCAAAGGCGCTGAGCAGGTCTCCGGTGGCTTTGGACATCACGTAGCGGCCGCACATGAGCCCATTCTGCCCGAACCCGCTACAAGCTCCAGCACCCCGACCAGCGCCGTAGTTGGGTGCTGGTCGGCGGGTAGCCTGACATCGGACACAGTCCGGGCCCGTCCCGGGACCCGCGGTGTCAGCGAAGGGGCGGCTGTATGGATGGGGTGAGGCGGCAGGCGGAGGGCCGGTTGCCGAGCAGCAAGTCCGCGTCCATGCGGGAGCGGTCCTTGGAGTCCTGGCTGGCGCCAAGCGGCAGCAATCCCACCTCTCCCCCGCCTACCGGGACGGGCTGAGGGAGATTCCGGGCTGGGATACCCCGCGGCGGCAGAAAGAGCAGTGCGAAGAGCTCTGGAACCAGGGCTTCACCGAACTGGCCGACTACCGTGCCGCGTGCAATGACTGGCCCCTCCACAAGGAAGCAGGCTCGGAGCAGGAGCGGCTGCTCGGGGTGTGGCTGCACAGCCAGCGGATCACGTACCGGGACGGGACGCCCCCCGGGCAGGGAATCAGGGCTGAATACGGAGCTTCCTCGTTGGCGGCGGGGCCGGAGGCCCGGCAGGCGCCCACAGCCCACGCGGGGTACGGGTGACGGCGCGCCGCTTGAAAAGTAAGCATGCTTGCTATTAGTTTGGTGGCAGTTGCTCCGCCGGTCCCCCATCCGGCGGAGCAACTGCAAAGGAACGGCCCCACATGACTGACTCGTGGTGCGGGGCCTTTCCGCTTCCCGCAGCGGCGGGGGCAGGTGTCAGTGAACCGATCGGCAGAGGGAGTGTGCAGTGGCTCAGGGCGACATCGAGACCTTTTACGAGAACGGCGAGTGGAAAAACAAGCGCGAGGGCGCCGGCCGGGCGTTCGGGTCCGGATACGGCACCAAGGACGAAGCAGTCACCGTTGGCCGGGACACCGCGAAGGCTGACAAGGTCGAGCACGTCATCAAGAACCAAGACGGACAGATCGCCGGGAAAAACAGCTACGGCAACGACCCCCGGAACGTCCCGGGCTAAGTAGCCGAGGTTCCGTGAGAGCAAAAAGGGCCAGCATAGCCGGCCCTTTTTGCTCTCCTCGGACAAAGGAAATCTGGTGAAACTCTACCAGCCACTGCAGGTGCAGCGCGGCACGCTGCTGCGGGTCGCGCGTCTTGCGTGAACGGCGGTCCGCCGCTGGTGAGTGGCAGCTGTGGTTGGCACCGGGCGGCGGACCGCCCGGCTTCTGGAAGGTTCCTGGCGCTCGGACGATGAGTGGCCGGGGGGCCTTGCCGGGCGGCGTTCGCTTCCGCCCGGCAAGGGGTGTTTATGCTGCCGATTCTTCCTCGGCCGGTTGGCCGCTGTCGATGATGATTTGTTCAGTCGCGGATGCGGTGTAGCCCCAGAGGACCAGCTGGTTCAGGTAGTCCCTGTGGGTTCGGGACGGGGACCGCCATGAGTCCTTGGCGATGGTCTTTTCGTATCCGGCACAGACCAGCGCAATAAGCGATATCTCGGGACGTGCGGTGGACTTAGCCACGTGGGTGCGGAGCGGGTTCCATCCCCACGTCTTCGACCCTTCAATCTTCGCGCCGGCCATCTCGGCCGCCACCTCACCGTCGTAGCCGCTGGCGGTTTCGGGATGATGGGTGATGGCGTGGACGGCGAAGTACTGCCAGCCCTTGGGCGGCTGTTTCTTTGCCAGCAGGTTTTTGACCCATTCACGGCGTACCGTGGTCGCGGACTGCATGAGCTTGTTGTTCTCTATCAGGGTCTTCCGTTCGGCTTTCTGTTCCTCGGTCATGGGGCCTTTGGCGGCCGAGGAGGTGCCGTAGCCGCTGTAGTAGCGGAGCGTGAAGCCCAGGTCTTTCCAGCCGGTGACGACGGCGACGGTGGAGTGTTCTCCCCGGTAGTCCGTCTCGATGTAGACGGCGTTTCCGTCCTCGTCGGTGGCTGGTTCCCCGTCTGCCCTTTTCAGGGAAGTAACACGAAGTGTTTGGCTGTCCTCTCCGTACCCGCATTCGGCAACAACAATCGTTCCGGCCGCTTGCAGTTCGGCGGTGAGAGCGGCCAGTGCGGCGGCGCGGTCGCGCTTGTCACGGAGCTGCTGGGTGACGTGCAGGAGCATGTCGGGTTCGTCCATGATGACCGATTCGAGCTCGGCGGTGGCGTCCTCGTCTGACTCAAACTCAGCGAGGATTAACGCTTCCTCAACGGTGTAGCCCTTGCCCAGGGCGGCGGCTCCGGTGTCGGTGGACTTGGCTTTGAGAGCGGATTCGACGGTGGTCTTGGTCCGTCCGGTCTTTTTGGCGATCGCGGCGGCCGAAACCCCGATGAGGGACAGCTGGTGGTAGGCGTCGGCTTCGTCGGCTTCGGTGAGTTCGGCGCGCTGGATGTTCTCCACTACCTGCGTGACGATGCGTTCGGCCTCTTCCGGGCTGTCGATGATCATGACCGGGATGAGGGGCCGTTCGGCTTCGACGGCGGCGCGGGTGCGCCGCTGGCCCATCAGCACGTGCACGGTGCCGTCGTCCTTGCGGTGGGCGATCACCGGTTCCATCACGCCGTGTTCCTTGATGCTGGCCACGAAATCCGTGGTCAGGGCGGCGTCTTTCCGGACGTTGACGTCGACGGTCAGGGTTGCCGGGTCGAGCATTTCCAGTGTGGGTGTTGCGTTCATTGTTGGTGGTGCTCCTTCTTGTCCGAGAAGTGGGTGGGTGGGGGCGGTGCGTGGTGACCGGCCAGCTCCCCGTCTCCCCCGGTTGTTTTTTGCCTGCTGGCAAGCTCGCTTGCTCGGTGCCCGAACCGGCCCGTCTACCCATCGGGCAAGAGCCGAAAAATCTTGCGGGACAGTCGCGCCAGCGGCGGTCCCTGGCCTAAGAATTTTCGGCTCGCAGGCCCCCGGAGGGGGCTAGACGGGTTGGGTCGGGTACCTAGAATCCGAAGGACAGCAGCAAAAAACGTCGTAGACACAACAGGTGATGACGGGCCGGAGCTCTGCGACGGACTGGCAACACCCAACAGCCAGCCGCGCCAGCGGACGCCCCTTTCTGGTCTTGAACACCAAGGAGCCGGCACCCTTGCGGGCGCCGGCTCCTTGGTTTTCCTCGGACAAAGGAAGTCACGGGTGCAGCGTCAGCGCTGCGCAGGTTTAGAAGTTGTGGTGTTCCTGGGCCCAGCCGAGATCCACCGGCGTGGCCGGTTGGCCGGCGGTGAGCAGGCTGAGTTCGATGATGTCTTCGGCGAGGCTGGCGTTCTCGCCGGGCTTGTCGTCCTCGGTGAGGATGTAGTCGGTTCCCATGCTCGCGCTTCCTGGTCGGTGCAGTGTCTGGTGTTCACTGTAGCCGTGGTTTCTGCGCGTTGACTGGGTGTGTGGCTGCGCCCGCGCCAGCGTGACCGGCGGCCGGGGGAGCGCAGCGGAGGAGGCCGCCCCGCCACCACGAGAAGGAGGCCGGGCCGGATCGTGTGGTGATCCGGCCCGGCCCGTTTGTCACTGGATGAGGCGGCGCTGGTACGCGGTTTCGGGGTTGCGGGCGACGTCCGCGATGTAGCCGCGGTTGATCAGTTCCCGCAACAGCACGGCGAGGCGGAAATCAGGTACGTCTTCGGCGGCGAGCTTCAGGTAGCGGTCCGCCTGGGATCCGCTGCCTTTGAGCCATTGAAGCCAGCCCATCAGGGTCAGCATGGGGGCGCGCTGCCCGCCAGGTACAACCTTCATTAGCTCGAATGCCTCGGCTTCCGCGCGGTCCACGCGGTCCCAGTCAGGGCGGCTGGTGAATTTACCCATCAGGGTGTCTCCGAAGTCGCCGTTGTGCGTGGTGATGGTGTCCCGGAACAGGTAGTCGCGAATGTGGCGGTGCTGGAATGCTGCAGCCAGCTGGCGGGCCGTCTCCGTCTCCGGCGGCATAGGTGCCCCGTCCAGCGCGGCGTCCCACATTCCGCACGCGAATCCCAGGTCCTGATCGGTGCCTTCCGGCGCCTGCACTGGAGCCGCCCACACGCCCAGCAATTCTGGGTTGTACACGTCAAGGTGCGGGGCGGACCCGAAATAGGTCAGTGTCACGTTGGCGTTGCTGTCCCGAATCTCATCCAGCGGGTTCTTCTCGGCGGTGCCGTATGTCGCCCAGTGGGTTCCCGTGACCAGCAGGACCATACGGACGGGCATCCGCGCCGTAGCCAGTTCGGACGTGAGGGCTGCGACGTGTGCGGCGTAGGGGTAGCCGTGGTCCGGGTCTTCGTCGGTGTAGACGATGACGAAGCTGCCCGTTGCGTTCTCGTCGTGGGCGGCATAGGTGGTCATCATCTGGGCGTAATCGCCCGGGTCAGCCCCTGCCGGTGCGTCCATGCGCAGGCTGGCGCCAAGGGTGCCAGCGCGGGACGTCAGCACCACGAAGGACTCTTTCGGCTCTTTGCCCAGCAGGTGCGGGACGGCAGCGATCAGGTCGGCGGAACCGGAAATGGTGAGCTTTTCAGTCATGGTTTTTGATTCTTTCTTCTTGTCCGAGAAGTGGGTGGGTGGGGCGGTTCAGGTGACCGGCCAGCTCCCCTTCTCCCCCCGTTGTTTTTTGCCTGCTGGCAAGCTCGCTTGCTCGGTGCCCGAACCGGCCCGTCTACCCATCGGGCAAGAGCCGAAAAATCTTGCGGGACCGCAGCGAAGCAAGGTCCCTGGCCTAAGAATTTTCGGCTCGCAGGCCCCCGGAGGGGGCTAGACGGGTTGGGTCGGGTACCTAGAATCCGAAGGACAGCAGCAAAAAACGTCGTAGACACAACAGGTGATGACGGGCCGGAGCTCTGCGACGGACCGGCAGCACCCAACAGCCGGCCGCGCCAGCGGACGCCCCTTTCGATGCGAGCCCTGCGAGCATGCATCTTCCCCGGCCCGGTGTCCCGCTTAGTCCGCGGCCGCCACGGCTTGCCGCGTGCACCAGGTGATCCGCGGCCCCGGATTGGCGGAATGGCGGTCCGCCGCCGGCGACCAGGCACTCAAGCCAGGCACTGGCGGCGGACCGCCCCGCGCGTCTGAACCTGAAAAGGGAAATCGGGGCACTCCCCTGCTCATGGGAAGTATTCGAGCAGGTGAGTGCCCGTCCCTGTTAGGCCGCTTCGCGTTCCAGTCCGAAGAGCTTTCGTGCGAGTTTGATCAGGTGCTCAGGAACATTGCCTTCGTCCCCGTCGTGGGTCTCGCCCAGGACTACGACGTTCCCGCAGTACACGTCTGCGAGCATGCCGGTTTTTTCAAGGACCAGCAGCCCGGCCCGGCGGTTCGGCGGGAGGTTCAGGATTTTTCCTTCCTCGTTCAGGTAGAAGTGCCAGTCATCGCCGCTCACGGCTTCGATGTTCCCGGCCACGAGGGTTTGCAGGTTCTCCAGTCTGGCGTCAATGGTTTCGACCCGGACCGGTTCGTTCGGATCGGCGGGGATGATCAGGGCGGTGCAGGTGCTCATTGGGTCTGTCCTCTCAGATGATGTGTCGTGGGGGTGCGGTGCCCCGCCGTTCAGGGGCGGGGCACCGGCTGGTGATGGGGTTAGGCTGCATCGGAGAGGTTGCAGGGCATCCGGTAGCGGCTGGGCAGTTCGGCGGCGGCTTCGGGCAAGTCTTCCGGGCCTTGGGCCTGTCCGTTCCTCCAGTGGAAGAACGCCTGTTCGCTGATCGCGGTCCAGAACCTGGCTTTTGTCCTGAACCAGTACGTGCGAACGTCGCCCTCGCAATAGGTGGCCATGCCGAACAGGTTGCCGATCTCGTCCGCGGTGCGGATCCCGGCGACCATGACGTACGGCCACTGGCCAAGGTCCCAGCCGTCACAGCCCCAGCTGGGGATCACGGACCAGCCGTGTTCACTGATGACGTCCATCCAGTCGTACCCGTCGTTCATGTGGTAATCGACCAGCACGGGAACATCGTGGATGGTCTCCCCTGTGTCGGTGGTGGTCACGGTCTTGGTGATGATGGCGTTCATTTTGGTGGTGCTCCTTCTTGTCCGAGAAGTGGGTGGGTGGGGCGGTTCGTGGTGACCGGCCAGCTCCCCTTCTCCCCCCGTTGTTTTTTGCCTGCTGGCAAGCTTGCTTGCTCGGTGCCCGAACCGGCCCGTCTACCCATCGGGCAAGAGCCGAAAAATCTTGCGGGACAGTCGCGCCAGCGGCGGTCCCTGGCCTAAGAATTTTCGGCTCGCAGGCCCCCGGAGGGGGCTAGACGGGTTGGATCGGGTACCTAGAATCCGAAGGACAGCAGCAAAAGACGTCGTAGACACAACAGGTGATGACGGGCCGGAGCTCTGCGACGGACCGGCAACACCCAACAGCCAGCCGCGCCAGCGGACGCCCCTTTCGATGCGAGCCCTGCGAGCATGCACCATCAGTTACCGCTGTGATGACCCGTGTGGCATGCTCGAAGGTGTAAGCAGCAGGATGTTTACAGCCCAGGGCAGAGGGGCCCCTTCCCCACCGGTCGCGGCCCCCTGCTTTGCCCTGGACGGTCACTGGAGTGGTTGATAGGGAGGCAAGGCCGATGGGTGTGTGGAGCTGGTTCGCCCCTCGGCGCAAGCCCGTAACGGGCGCTGGTCGCCCTGCCCTGGCAGCGGCCGTTGCCCCGGTGGAACGGGAGCCGTTGACGGCTGCGCGGGTGGCAGATCTGAACGCGGCGTGGGTCGAAGTCGCCGAGGCCGCGGAAGAGTCACCTGTCACCGGTTTTCATGCCTGTTCACGGGGCGGGAAGCCCTGGCAGGAAGATCCGGCAGCTGTGCGGGCCGTGGCGGCCCTGCTCCGCCGCGTTGACGCGGACGACGCCGCTACCGAAGGCCCTGCAGCCACGTAAGTACCGGCACGGACGTTCGTGCTGGTTTCTCCTTTAGGCTGGGCCCATGGCCGAGTTCCTGCCGCCGGCACTGCAACCGCCGGTCGCGGTTGCCCTGGCCAAACTCGTCAAATCCTTTCCCGGCCCCAACGCACTGCCCGGCGGCCTATGGGCGGAACCCAAGTGGGACGGTTTCCGCACTACGGCTTTTCATGACGGCGGCACGGTGACGCTCTGGTCCAGACAGGGCAAAGAACTCACAAAAGTCCTGCCAGACCTGGCTGCGGCCATCGCTGACCAGGTGCCACCCGGCGTAATCCTGGATGGCGAAGCCATCATCTGGAACCGGGACCGGCTGGACTTCGACGCGCTGCAGCAGCGCATGGTCACCTCCAAGGCCGCGCTGCCGGCCCTGACCAACGAGCTGCCCGCATCGTTCGTGGCCTTCGACGTGCTCGCCGTCGCCGGGCACGACACCCGGGCCCTGCCGTTCACCGGACGCCGGCAGCTGCTCGAAGAACTCGCCCGGGACTGGGCACCGCCGCTGAACCTCTCCCCCATCACCCGGAACATGGGCCAGGCGAAAACCTGGCTGCGGGATCTTCCCGCGACAGGAATCGAAGGTCTCGTCTTCAAAGGCGACCAGCCCTACGAGGCCGCCAGGATCTGGCTGAAGCTCAAGCACAAAGACGTCTGGGACATCGTGTGCGCCGCCGTGATCGGGTCCGTGTCCCAGCCGCAGGCCCTCATCGCCGGCCTGCCCGTTGGCGGCGAACTGAAGATCGTCGGCCGGTCAACCGTCCTCTCCACCAAGGTCGGCCGTGAACTGGGCCGGCACCTCCGTCCTGCCGGTCCCGGCCACCCGTGGCCCGAAGAGATCAGCGAGTCCTCCCTGAACAGATTCAGCAAGGACAAAGGCCCCGTGCGGCTGACCCTGGTCGAACCGGTCGTAGTCGAGGTCACCGCCGACGTCGCCTGGTCCGGCACATCCTTCCGACACCCCATTAGCTACCGGCGCCCCAGGCCGGAGCTGGATCCCGCCGAGGTCGGTCTTCCCCCGGAACTGCACCACCGGCACCGCTGACCGCGCGAAGACAGAAGCCCGCGGGAACATGATGCAATCACCCTCCAGCGGTCCCGCATCCAATGCAACATGGTCAGGAAAACCGAATGTCAGAGCGGGCGCGTACACTAAATTTCGAAAGTATGTTCGAATAAAGGTGTGTTGTGAGCGTGATTGTCGGTCCCCGCGTGGTAGAGGCGGGGGTGTCGTTGTTGTCGGTACTGGTCTCCCCAGTGCCGGTCGCTGCGGGGTTCCCGTCGCCGGCGCAGGACTACTTCGACGGCCGGATCGACCTGAACGAGCACCTTATTAAAGACGTCACCAGCACGTACGTGGTCCGGGTGACCGGGGAGTCCATGGAGGGTGCCGGCATCAGTGATGGGGACGAGCTGATCGTCAACCGGGCACTGGAACCCAAGGACGGATCTGTGGTTGTCGCCGTCCTGGACGGGGAACTAACCATCAAACGTCTGCGCATCACGCCGACAGGGGTGGTGCTGCAGGCCGAAAACCCGGCCTACCCCGACATTGAGGTGCCAGCCCTCAGCGACCTCGTGATCTGGGGTACCGCCGTAAGGTGCCTGCATTATGTCTAGAGGCCGGGATGTCTAAGCCGGCGGTCATGCGGCGGATGCCGCAAATCGCGCACGTGGACGTCAACTGCTTCTACGCCTCCGCCGAGCGCGCGTTCAACCCCTCTCTTGAGCGGCGCCCGGTGATCGTACTCTCGAACAACGACGGCTGCGCCGTCACCCGCTCCCCCGAGGCCAAAGCCCTGGGCATCGCCATGGGCGAGCCCTGGTTCAAGCTCGCCCCACGCGCCAAGGAATGGGGCCTGGTCGCGCTCTCAAGCAACTACGAGCTCTACGGAGACATCAGCGCCCGGGTGATGGAACTACTCGGCCGCTACTCGGCCTGGCTCGAGGTGTACAGCATCGACGAAGCCTTCCTCGGCGTCAAAGGCACCCCGACAGAGCTCGCCGAGATGGGCCGGTCGATCAAGGCCACGGTCCGGCGGAACGTCGGCGTGCCCGTCTGCGTCGGAATCGGCCCGACCAAGACCCTCGCGAAGCTGGCCAACAAGTGGGCCAAGAACAACAAGACCTTCGCCGGGGTCTGCCACTGGGACTCCATCCCCCAGGACGTACGCCAGGGCCTACTCGACCGGCTGTCCGTCGAGGAAGTGTGGGGCATCGCCGGCCGGCTCACGCGCCGGCTCAACGTCATGGGCATCTTCACCATCGCCGACCCCACCCAAGCCGACCCGGTCATGATCCGCGACAAATTCAACGTCGTCGTGATGCGCACCGTCCTGGAACTGCAGGGCACCCCCTGCATCCCAATGGAAGAAGAACGCATCGGCCGGGACCAACTCATCTTCTCCCGCTCATTCGCCAAACCCATCACCACCACGGCCGGGATCCGGCAGGTCATGAGCGTCTACGGACAGCAAGCCTCCGCCCGACTGGCCAAACACGGGCTGCAGGCCAAAGTCCTCACCGCATTCGCAGGGACCTCACACTTCAACCCCAACGACACCTCCTACCCCTCCGTCTGCATCCCGCTGCCAATGCCCACCGCCGACCCCGTCATCCTCACCAAAGCCGCCCACGCCCTCCTCCCCCGGATCGTCGAAGGCATCAGGTATGCCAAGGCGGGGATCATGGTCACCGACCTCCGCCCCACCGGCAACCAAAAACCCCTCGAACTGTTCGAGAACCGGCACGAGGAACGCCACATCGGCCCCCTCCTCGAAGACGTCACCCGCCGCTACGGCCGCGGCTCCATCGGCCTCGGCTACGGCGGGATCCGCGGCGGACCGGACTGGACCATGAAACGCGACATGCTCTCGCCCAGATACACCACCCACTGGGACGAACTCCCCCTCGTCAAAGCCGCCTAACCACCCGACCCAGCAAAACCAGAAAGAACACCACCAGCGATGACCATCACCCCCGAAGCACCCACACTCAGCATCCCCGTCGATGTCCGCTTCACCCCCGCCGGCACTCCCCTCGCCGTCCGCTACGACGGCCGGATCTGGGCCGTTGATCCCACCCTCGACAGCGCCCACTGGTATACCAGAGACGCCTGGTGGGAAACCCGCCAAACCATCCCCGTCGGCATCGGCAACGTCGTCGACATCGAACACTGGCAAGTCCAGGTCCGCCTGACCTCGACCTCGGCACTTCAAACGTTCGAACTGCGCCGCGACCCATTGTCGGACCAGTGGCTGCTCGAAGCCATCACCGATGAGGGCGCGGCCGCGGCATAGCCCGCCCGGGCGCCGGAACGGACTACCGGGCCGTTGCCCACAGCCGGGGGCAACTCTTTATGGGTTACCAAACGCTACGACTCCTAAGGGCTATACCCCAACGCGCTCCTAAATCCCGCCCGTGGATAACCCGAATTGACCACAACCATGGACAACTCAAAGATCACCTCGAGCGACAGGAAGTCCAGCTCTAAGAGCGTTTGGGCTGCAGCCAAGTTCCATAGACGACACGGCGGCGCCTACGCGACAGGAATTCGGCAGCCGGCCGCATACGAGTGATGGCTTCAGGGTTTCTCAGAACATGGAGGCTTACTTCGAAGTCCCAGGCTTCCTGCTGGTTCCGGTCTAGGGTGAAGGGAAACACGGGTTCCTTTGAGGCGTTCGGAGGATCAAATAGCGATGCGATGCCGCCTCCGCCGTGAGAGGCCGGAATCATTTGTACAGGGGAATTCTTGCGCTCGATCTGCCAATAAGCAGAGAGAACCAGTGTGGCATGGTTTCCGGTATTGGAAATTTCCACACTGAACGAGCTTTTATCCGTTTCTGCCGTTCCCAATCCGCCCAACCATTGTCTTCCGTTGACGGTGACGACGGCCCGGTCCCAACGCCAGGTCCGCCAAGCCACGAGAAGTGCCAGTAAGAACGCTGCCGTAGAAACAATCTCTGAATACCCCATCAGACAATTATTGCTGGCTTAGCATAAGTCGCTGTCTTCGAGCGCAATTCAAATGTGGCAAGACCATAGGGCTAACGCATATTGGTGCTACCGGTTCGACAAGCTCGCAGCCGGGCGACCAACAGGCAGCCCAGCATCAGGACACTGATGCGGGTACGGATGCCCTGTAGCTGTGGCTCTGCATGTATTGCGACAAGGGTTTTGCCGTGAAGCGCTCGTGGGGTTGGCGTTGCAGGGCGTTGATCTTGTAAGCCGTGGGCTCGTCTTTCCACTCCTGCACAATCAAGGGAAGTGCCGCAATGATGGCAGCACTCTGGAGTGCGATCGCCGTGACTCCCCTGACCCCCTGGGGAGTCTGCTTCATGCCTATCCAGTGGAGCTCGTTATCAAAGAGGCTGCGTGTCTCGTCCGCCTCTTGAAGGTGCCGTAGGTCATGCGTGATGATTGCGTTCATTCCCAGTTCCCGGAGTCTAGGAAAGAGACGCAAGTCCTTTTCGCCTTCTAGGTCCAAGTCCTGGGTGGTCACGAAATCGTGCCAGGGGAACATCGTCCGTAGATGCTGGCTGACCTGAACCACAAAGTTCTCGTCCATGAAAAACTTCATCCCGCATCACGCACCATATGGTCGAACATGATGGCATCGCGGGCGGCGTCTGGTGAAACGGTGGGATAGAAGTGGGCAATGTTTTCGACGGTGATGGTTTCACCATCCACAATGCTTGCCACTGCGTCGAAGGCGATTCGAGTTTCGCGAATGGTAGGCCAGCCGCCCATCCGGCTGACGTTAACCTCGAGGTAAGGCATAGGGTGCTGGAAAGGAACGACCACGTCCCCGTGCATGTTCTTGAACGATGAAAAAATCTCTTGGAATGTGAACAGCCGCAGCTGCCCTGGCTGTCCAACGAGTTCGATCAGATTTCCAGCGTCATCTTTGAGAATCACACTACGAGCATCGGCACCGAAGGTGTAGGCAGAAAGGTGCTCGTCGTAGGAGAGTCTCCGCAGGACGGAGAAAGCAAGACGGATGCGCTGCAGGGAAAGCTTGGCCCGAAGAAAGGCTATGGCGCGTAAGGCCATCAGGTCTCGGTAGGAATATTGAAGCACTCCGCCTTCTGCTGTTGGCAGCTCAGGTTCAAAGACACCCTCTCGCCTCCAGCGCCTCAGCTGGGAGACAGTCGTCCCGGTCAGGACAGCCGCCATGCGCACGTCGAAAGCCATTATTTCCCCCTCTTATAGTCATTTTGCACCGTTATCGGTAAGGGCAATCGTTGGCTCGCCGATATAGGCCCCGGGGCAAGCGTCGCCTGCGGCCGGCGAGGCCCCCTGCACTCCTGCCCTCGGCGCGGTTAGTACCGTTAGGGGCGACTAAGCTGAAGCGCCGCCAATCCCTGGACGTGGTGTGCGCGGCCGTTATCGGTCCGATGGACCGGCCACAGTACGTCGTGGCCGGTCTGCCCGTGGAACCGCCAGCTAAGGATTGTTTGCCGCTCCATGGTGTTGCCGCTGAAAGCTGCTCGGGACCTAGGCCCATACCTGGGGCCGCCACAAGGCCCACACCCATGGCCGGAGACAATCACGGAAACCACCTGAACAGATTCAGCAAGGACAAAATCCGTAACCCTGTCATTGATAGAGCCCTTGCTGGTAGAAATTTCCGCTGACGTCGCCTGGACGGGCAACGCCTTCCGTCATGCATTCCGGTACCTGCGGCGCCGACCGGATCTGTCGACGGAGCGTGTGCAGCTGCCGGTTCGGTAACCGCTGCAACCGCAGTTCGAGCCTGTCTGCACGTAAGCGAAACCGGCCGCACACATGGGAGCTAGATCCTCCGACCGCCGGAGTTTCTAGTCAACCACTGGGCGTCGTACCCAGTAGAAAGGCGGAAACGCCATGGTGCTGCCCGTAATTCTGATCATCGCTGCGCTGGGACTTTGGTGGCTCATCGTGCCCCTTGTTCACCGCTTCGGCTTGAACATCACCACGCCCGTGGGGCTGCTCGTCTGCACCCTCACGGCTACCATCGCCGCGCTTCTGGCAGGAGGCCTATCCGCCCTGACGAACGCGCTGTAGCAGGGGCAAAACCGCTGCGGGGTCTGCGTATGGCAGACGCCGCAGCGGGTCTCACAGTCCAGCGTTGGCATGTGCCAGGACGCGGCACCAAGCGAGCTATCGAACTGGACGGGCCCCTAGGGGGTCGGTGATCCGCCCCCCTTTCCTACTCCGAGGCATCGGCAACCTGCTGGCGTTGAGGACATGGCTCCAAGGGTCCCGTCCTGCCTCTAACTGCCCGAAGCCAGGTGCGCTTGACAGGTACCAAGCGAAAATATATTTGTGAACTCACATTGCAGTTGACTAGTCCGTGAATTCGCCTTAAGCTGTTTACATCATCAGATAGCCCACCGAAGGGGGCCTTCTTACAGCGAAAGGTACAAAATGACTAGAAAGCACAGCCCACAGAGGCCGTCCAGAATGAATTGCCAGCGCGGTCGAACCCTGTATGTCATTGATGTAGAAAACATGGCGGGCAGCTGTGAACTCAGTGCAGTAGATGTTGCGAAGATACGCACCCGCATCCATATGACCGTTGAACCGCGAAGTGGCGACCACACGGTGATTGGCGCCAGCCATTTCAACGCCGCAGCCGCCTACTTCGGCTGGTCCGGCACAGTGCAGCGACTCGCTCGCAGCGGAAAAGATGGCGCCGACATGGCGCTACTCGATGCCATAAGCGACGTCTCCTGGATTGCTGACCACTATGACCGCATTGTGTTGGCGTCGGGAGACCACGCCTTCGCGTATGCAGTTGCTGCCCTCAAAGCCGAGGGCGTACAGGTCATCGTTATCCGGCCCGACGCGGGGTTCTCAAATAGGATGCGGCTGGTCGCAGGCCCTGACCTCATGCTGCTCAAATCACCCGCCCCCACCAACGTCATCAATCTGTTCCGCACAAACAAGAAGGCTGCATGAGCGCCCCCAAGAGCACCCTCACACTCTCCGCCAGCGACGTTGCTCAACTAGCAAGCGTAGGTCGCTCCACTGTCAGTAACTGGCGCCAACGCCATGAGGACTTCCCCAAACCCGTCGCCGGCAGTGCGGCAAGTCCACGCTTTGACGCAGCGGAAATCCGTGCCTGGCTAAATGCCAACGGCAAAGAGATTAAGGACCTGTCGTTCGACCGCACAATTTCGAGCGCCATGGACCTCTGGCGCGGTATTGCGCCTCCTGAAGAACTGGGCGGGCTTGCCAGCGCCCTCATCATCTGGCGGTACGTCTCGGACCCCGACTCCCCTGGTTTCGAAGACACACTGCCCGTGGAAACTTGGTGGCCGAACCTGCGTGAAGCTGGATCCGAAGGCGACCTCATCGGCCGGATCCAGCACGGGATGCATTTTTATGAGGCTTCCCACCCGAAGCGCCAACCTCTCTTTGAGGCAGTCGCCGGTAGCGGAATGAGCAATGGGCTGTTCCAAGAGATGGAGAGGCGCTCGGGGCTACTCACCCGGTTCTTAGACGCCCTCAGTAGCTTCGAGGCCACCCGTATAGGGGAAGCCTTCATCTCCTTCCAAGACCACTTGACCTATTCTGCCCGCCGCGGCTACGACGAGCACGCCACCAGCCCTGCCCTCGTGAACCTAGTAGCAAAGGTGGGAAAAACCATTCCTGGCCCGGTGCACGATCCAGTAGCCGGCTCCGGACGCATGCTGCTAGCCGTCGGCAGCCAGGGCAAGAGCCGTACCGCGCTGACTGGCCAAGACATCAGCGTCGCAGCCTGCGTGCAGGCGAACCAGCGAGCCTTGGTCACTGCCCGCGAGAACGTGAGAGTGCGACCTGGAGACGTCTTCCAAAACGACCTTTTCGAACCAGGACTCGCGCAGGTCGTGGTCATGGATCCCCCCTACAATGCCTCCTACCATCAACACGAACGTCTTTACTTGGATCCGCGTCTGCCCTATGGAACCCCACCAAAGTCGAGCATGGATACTGCATGGCTTCAGCTTGCGCTGTGGTACCTCGGCACCCAGGGGCGCGCTTTCGTCCTACAGCCGGCGGGCAGCGCCTTCCAGGGCGGGCCAGCCGGCCGGATCCGAGCTGCCATGCTGCAGCACAGGACCGTCGAGGCAGTCGTCGCGCTGCCCGGCGGACTCGCCACTCAGACGCAAATCCCCCTGAACCTATGGGTCCTGGCGCGCCCTAATGAAACGACCGACCCGGAGCGGGTATTGCTAATTGACCTGCGTCACAGCAAAGACGTAAATGCCGATGCCGTTGCCGATGCACTCCAAGGTTGGCGCGACAGTCGCTTGGTGCCGACTAAGCTGCCGGCCGGAGCTTTCACCATCGCCGAGATTCTCGCAGACGACGCGAACCTTACGCCGCAGCGGTGGCTTTCTTCCACGGAGACGGCGCCGGCTGTGGAAGAAGTACGCGCCAACGTTGAGGAGCTCCATCGAGCAGTGATGCAGACGAAACCGCTGGAAAGACTCAGTGCGTCCTCCTTTGTTGCTGCTGCACAGGCTCCGAAGCTGATCTCGGTTTCCGACCTCCTGAAGGCTGGAAGTGTGATGGTCCTCAAGGCCAACGAGCGCGTCCGCGAGACTGACTACAGCAGCGAGGGCACGCCAGTAGTTACTGGTCGATGGATTCGCGGCGAAGAGGAATCAAGGCGCATTAACCTGAGCATCCTCGAAGGTGCTCATGTCATCACCCGGCCCGGCAATATTCTCGTCCAAAACATGGGCGGACTAGCAGCACGCATGGACTCTGAAGGCGGGCGCGCGCTACTTAGTTCGAGTTTCCAACTCCTCCGACTGACAAGCGATTCCGTGATCCGACCGCAGTTCGTCGCCGAGTTCCTGGCGACATCCAGCAACCAAGCGCAGGCAACAGGTAGCGGGATCCAACGTATCCGTCTTCAGGACATCAAGATTCCACTGCTGACGCTGGAGGAACAGGACAAGGTTCTGGGACGGCTCGCGGAAATACGCCACCTCCACGCGGCGGCCCACGCCGTCCTCAACGCCGCCACCAATACCCGCCAGAATCTTGTCGAAGCAATTGCCGCTGGAACCGTCCGAATCACGTGATGCCGACCACCGCGAAGATTAGGCTGCTCCAAGGAAACCCAGAGGCATGCCAGGCATGTTCCTAGGAACACCAGGAACACCACACCCTCGAAGGACACGCTCTTGACCAAACCAGACTCCAACTCCACCTCGGGCACCGCTACGCGCTCCCGCGGTAATCTGCATAGCATCATGAATATGCAGCAGGGGGATGCGGAGCGGCTAGCAGCGGAGGCACGTGCGCGCGTGCTCATCGACCGACAACTCAACAATGCGGGCTGGTCGGTGCAGGATAAGAGGCAGCTGAACCTGTTCGCCTCTCAAGGCGTCGTCTGCCGTGAAGTCGTCATGAAATCCGGTCATGGCCGCGTGGACTATTTGCTGTATGTTGATCAGCGCGCTGTCGGCGTAATCGAGGCAAAACCAGAGGGAACAACACTGAGCGGCGTTGAGTGGCAATCCGCCATGTACGCCGACGGACTGCCACCCCACGTACGGCTCAAAGCCCTGACCCACGCCGGCCGATTGCCCTTCACTTTCGAAGCAAGCGGCACCGAAACCCACTTCACCAACGGCTACGACCCCGATCCCCGCGCACGCAGAATGTTCAACTTCCCCAAACCAGAGACACTGGCCCGGATACTGCGCGACGCAGAGGCTGACCCGTACGCGCCGACGTGGCGGGCAAAGGTCCAGCAACTCCCTGCCCTGGACACAGTTGCACTGCGACCAGCGCAGATCACCGCCATCAAAGGAATCGAGCAGTCGCTCTCTGCACAACACCACGACCGCTCCCTCGTGCAAATGGCGACCGGCGCCGGCAAGACCTACACCGCAGTCACCAGCTCCTACCGTCTGCTGAAGTTTGGCGGGTTCCAGCGGATCCTGTTCCTGGTCGATCGCAACAACCTCGCGGACCAGACACTTGCGGAGTTTCAGAACTACCAGACTCCCGGCGACGGGCGACGGTTCACCGAAATTTACAACGTCGACAAGCTCACCAGTGCAGGCATGCTCGGAAGCACCAACGTAGTGATCTCCACCATCCAGCGCGTTTACAGTGCCCTTCAGGGCAAGGAGGTAACGCCCGGTGACGACCCGGGTTTGGACGACTTCGTGCCCGACGCCCCGGTCACCGTGGCCTACAACTCGCAGCTAGCACCCGAGACATTCGACCTGGTGATCGTTGACGAGGCACACCGCTCGATCTACGGCGTCTGGCGAGGCGTGCTCGAGTACTTCGACGCCCATGTCGTTGGCCTGACCGCCACTCCCGGCAAACAGACCTTCGCATTCTTCCGACAGAACCTCGTGTCGGAATACACCTACCCGCAGTCGGTCGCGGACCGCGTCAACGTCGACTTCGACCTCTATCGGATCCGCACCGAGATCTCCGAGCACGGCGGCCGTATCGAAGCCGGGACGATTGTCCCAAAGATCGACCGGCGCACCCGCAAGGAGCGCCTTGAGGCGATCGAAGAGGACTACGAGTACACGCACAAGCAGCTCGACCGGGCTGTCACCGCAAAGAGCCAGATCCGGCTGGTGCTGGAAACCTTCCGCGATCGGCTATTCACCGAGATCTTCCCGGGCCGCTCGACTGTGCCCAAGACGCTGATCTTTGCCAAGGATGACGCGCACGCAGAGGAAATTGTCACCACGGTGCGTGAGGTCTTCGGCAAGGGCAACGACTTCGCCGCAAAGATCACCTATAACGCCCGCGACCCCAAGGGGCAACTGCAGGCCTTCCGCACCTCGCCCAGTCTCCGCATAGCGGTTACCGTCGACATGATCGCTACTGGTACCGACGTCAAACCCCTGGAGTGCGTGTTCTTCATGCGCGACGTCCGATCGGCGCAGTACTTCGAGCAGATGAAGGGCCGCGGTGCCCGCACCATCGCACCCGCAGACTTCCAATCCGTCACACCTGACGCATCGACCAAGACCCGCTTCGTCATCGTCGACGCCGTTGGAGTGACCGAGCACGACTTCGTCGACCCGCCGCTAAACCGGGAAAAAGGCATCTCCCTCAAGAAATTGCTCGACAAGGCGGCCGCGCTCTCCCTCACCGAGAACGAAACCGCCACGCTCGCCTCGCGGCTCGCCAAGCTTGAGCTCGACCTCACCCCAGCCGAGCGCGACGAGCTCGATGCCGTGGCCGGCACGCCGCTGCAAGATATCGTGCGAAGGCTGGTCGACGCCGTAGACCCGGACACCCAAGCGATGGCAACAGAGGGCGCAGCCGACCAAGCCGAAGCAATACAGAGAATTCTGGATGATGCGATCAAACCGCTCGCCGCGAACCCCGAACTCCGCAACCGCATCCTCGAACTGCGCGCTACGCACGACCGCGTTATCGACGAGGTGAATGCCGACACGCTTGTCGAAGCCGGCGGCGTTATCGACACAAGCCGCGCCCGCTCGATTGTCGACTCCTGGCGAGCCTACCTCGACGAGCACCGCGACGAGATTACAGCGATCCAACTGCTGGGTGAAGCCCGAGAACGGCGCCTCGCCTTCAGCGACATCCAAGAGCTCGCTGACCGGATCAGCCGACCTCCGCACAACTGGACCCCCGACCTTATTTGGAATGCCTACGAGGCGCTAGACGCTGATCGCGTGCGGCACAGCGACCGGCACACCCTCACCGACTTGGTATCACTGCTACGCTATACGGTCGGCGTTGACGAGGAGCTGATACCGTACGCCGACCGCGTCCGTGAACGCTACGCTGGATGGCTCGCTCAGCAGAAACAACATGGAACCGATTTTTCGCCAAATGAAAGGTGGTGGCTGGACCGCATGGTCGAAGTAATCGCAGCTTCCGCAGGCATCACCGCCGAGGATCTCGATGAAGCACCATTCACCGATCGCGGAGGCGTAGACGGTGCCCTCCGGGACCTCGGCGACCGTGCTGGTGACCTCCTCAATCAAATGAATGATGAGCTCACTGCGTGAGCGGCAGCGGTAGCGTCTGGAGGGTGGCGTCATTCGGATCGATGTTCAAAATCCGTTATGGAAAGGCTTCGCCGAAGGAGACCCGTTCAGCAGACGGTCACGTGCCTGTTTTCGGATCTGCAGGAGAAATGGCCAGGACAACAACAGCTCTAGTCTCCGATCCTTGCATCGTGATCGGTCGAAAGGGCAATGTTGGCCAGACGCATCTCGTCATGGGCGGCGCATGGCCCACAGATACCACTTACTACATAACTATGACTCCCGAGATCGACCCTAAATTCCTCCAGTACCAGCTGGTCGCTCTTGACCTTCGGCGGCTGGATAGCTCAACGGCTACGCCTAGCCTCCGTCGCCAAGATCTTGAGTCTGTCCAGATTACGTGGCCGAAGCTCAATGAGCAGCTGCGGATTGTAGAGGTCCTCGAAGACCACCTTTCCCGCCTAGACGCGGCCGACCGCGCGCTCAGGGCTTCGTTGACACGTCTTGACAGGCTCGTTCCCTCAGTTCTTGCCCAGCACCTCCACTCTATGCACGAGCGGGGTGTCCCTTTGGGAGCCATTGGAGATCTGGCAGACACTGCGCTCGGTAAGATGCTGGACGCCAAGAGACTCGGCGGCACGCCGACCCGATACCTAGCCAACATCAACGTACGTTGGGGCTCGTTCGAACTCGATC